>NZ_JAMONU010000105.1 GCF_027066465.1 Thermococcus sp. | reverse complement strand
AAAGGACAGGGAGAAGGCTCGCGGACTGGCTCACGCCTACGTTTTCGAGATTGAGAAGTGGAGGGGGAAGATAGACTTCATCATCAACTCCGTGCTGAAGGGTTCGAAGGTTGAAGACCTCGACCCCTACCTCGCTAATCTCCTCCGAATCGGGACGTTTGAAATCCACTTCCGGAAGGTTCCTCCCGCCATAGTTACCGACTCCGTCGTGAGGGTCGTTAAGAAGCGCTTCGACTTCAGCCGGGCGAAGTTCGTCAACGCGCTGATGCACTCGATAGAGAAGTTCGACGTGGAGATGGCCTTGAAAAGGCTCAAGGAGAGGGATAAGATTGAGTGGCTCTCCGTAAGGTTCTCCCACCCGCGCTGGTACGTTGAGTACGTTATCAACATCCTCGACTACGACGAAGCTGTAAGGCTTCTCCTCAGCAACAACAGGCCTCAGAGGTACTACGTCCGCGCGAACACGCTCAAGACCGACGTGGACTCCCTCCGCGATTACCTTGAGGAGAACGGCGTGAGGACTGCCCTAACGCCAGTCCCGGACGTTCTGAAAGTCCTCGACTACAAGACGCCGGTGACGAAGCTTGGCTGGCATAAAGAGGGGAAGTTCGTCATTCAGGATTTGGCAAGTGCTTACGTCGCCCACGTTCTCAGTCCGGAGCCGGGCGAGAGGGTTCTTGATTTGGCCGCTGCTCCAGGTTCAAAAACCTTCCATGCCGCCGCGTTAATGGAGAACAGGGGTGAGATAGTCGCGGTGGACTACTCCTACGACAGGCTGATGCGCATGAAGGAGAAGATGAAGCTCCTCGGAATCAAAAACGTCAAGCTGGTTCACGCGGACGGGCAGAGCTTTAGGGACAAGGCCAAGTTCGACAGGATAATCCTCGACGCCCCGTGCTCAAGCTCCGGAACCTACCGGCAGTTCCCTGAAGTGAAGTGGCGCTTCGATGAAAGGAAAATCAAGCGCATAATAAGCGTCCAGAGGAACATGCTCCGCAACGCCTACGAGAACCTCCGCGAAGGCGGGGAAATGACCTACTCGACGTGCTCAATCAGGGTTGATGAAGACGAGGAGAACGTCCTCTTCGCCGTCGAGAGGGTTGGACTGGAGCTTCTTCCCTACGATTTCAGCTGGGGTGATAGGGGCTTCCTCGAAATCGGCGATAAGGTCTTCCGCGCGTGGACGCACAGGCACGACTGCAACAGCTTCTTCATGGCGAAGATGGGAAAGGGTTAAAACCATTCTTCCCCAATTTCCACACATGGAGAGCGTGACGTCTGATTTTGATGACGTGTTTGCACTGGCAAACCTGTTGAGGTCCGGGCGTATTCATGGGAAACCGGGGGAACGCAGGAAGCTTAAAGGCTCATGGAGGGAACTCCGTGAATGCACAATAAATGAGCATTAACGATACAACTTAATGTTCTCAAAAACCTTTTAAATGCTCGTCAAGTAACACAATATGGGTGTTACTATGAAAAACACTCTTAAGGGCTGCCTGTACTCAGCTATACTCTCGGCAGGCTTCTTCGCGTACTTTGTCGAGGTAATCAGAGTAGAAACTTCTTACGCCCTTGGGCTGGCGGTAGCATCGTTCGCGATATTCTTAGGAGTGTGGTCGGCGAAGGACTGGAAAGAAAGCAAAAAGAAGAAGGCCGTTATCTTAATTGGGTTGATAGCACTCCTCTCAATTGCAATAGCCCCAATAAGCCCATCACTAGCAGTAAACACGTTCGTGACGTTTACCGTCGGTGCCCTCGCTCTGATTTATCGTGAGGAGCTTCTACCGAGCATGCCAGCATTTATGTACGCTTGGCTCGGTGCGGTGGTTGGATTCGTTCTGGCAGTTGTTGTATTCCCGCATACTCACATGGGAGACGTTGCGAGGGCTTTGGGTTTAATAGGACTGATTTTGGTTTTTGCTGTTCTGTTTCTTTTGGTGGGAAAGAAAGTTCACTACAGGCCGTTTAACAGATACCCCGTCTAATTTTCTTTTTTATTCATACTAGCGGTTTCCTCCTTACTGGCCCTCTCGGCCACTCCTCCTCGAAAATCTCAGCGGTGAAGCGGTAGACCTTTGTGTCCGGGTCGAGCCAGCAGTCCGGTGGCAGGCCGGCCTTCCAGCAGGTCTGAGCTAAGAACTCCTCCTCGTCCCAGCCCCACTCTATTGGCACCTGCGGGAGCAGTAAGCCCGAGTAGATGCCCTTCTCGATTATTAGACCGTCCCTGCCGACCTTTATCTTCCTCGGCCTCTCCTCAGGTGGGCCCTCTACCGGCTCCGGCGGGGTCAGGACGCTGACCTCAATGACTATGTCGTCAAGCTCGCTCTCCCTGACCGGTGGAAAGCGGGGGTCGTCAACCGCCGCGTAGATTGCCGCCTTTATCGTCGCCTCAACCAGAGGATAAATCGGCAGGGGAAATCCTATGCACCCGCGAAGCGCCATCTCCTTTGGAACGTTGTGGCGATTGAGGGTCACGAAGACACCCATCTTCTCCCAGAGCTCCGGCGGTGTGTTCTCCGGCGGCTCTATGACCCTCCTGTGCCTCACGTACTCCTCTATGGCTTTCCTCGCGAGCTTAACCAAGAACTCACCCCACTCGTCCTTAATCCTGTACATGCTCTCACCCGTTAAAATTACTTCATGTTAGTTTATTAACCTATCGCAACCCTTAAATTACTGCCGAGAAAGATTAAAGCGGGTGTCGAAGGTGGTCATCGTCGAGTTCGTGGTCGTTCCCCTGGGGGAGAAGAGCCTGAGCAGGTACGTTGCCGAGGTGATAAAGCTTTTAGAGAGGAAGGGCGTTAAATATCAGTTGACGCCGATGGCCACCATCATCGAGACAAAAACCGTTAGGGAGGCCTTCGATATAATCGAGGAGGCCCACGAGCTGACCTTCAAGCTCGGCGCGAAGAGGGTTTCCACAACGATAAGGATTGACGACAGGCGCGACAAGGAGAGGCACATGGAGGACAAGGTCAAATCCGTCCTCGAAAAGGTTGGAGAGGTGCGGTGATGAGGGTTCTCGTTCTGGCGATAGACAGGGACGACGACTTCGGCAAGAAGGCGGGCGTTAAGGGTCCTGTCATAGGGCGAGATGCCTGTATCGATGCCGCCCTGAAGCTCAGCCTCGCCGACCCCGAGGACAGCGACGCGAACGTCGTTTACGCGGCCGTTAAGCTGAGGGACGAGCTTGAGAAGGGCGGTCAGTTCGACGAGGTAGAGGTTGCCCTCATAACGGGCCACCCCAAGGTTGGTCTGAAGAGCGATATGGAACTGGTTAGGCAACTTGAAGAGGTTTTAAAGAGGTTTCCAGCTGATGGGATTATCCCCGTTACCGATGGAGCCGAAGATGAGCAGATTTTTCCCATTATAGCCTCGAAGGTCCCAATAGTAACCTCCCACCGCGTCGTCGTCAAGCAGAGTCCCGGAATAGAGACGACGTGGTACATAATAGTGAAGTACATGAAGGAAATCCTCGGCGACCCAGAGGTCGCGCGCGTCGTCTTTGGGATTCCCGGATTGATGGCCCTGCTCTACGGCATCTCGAAGCTTATAGGCGTGTGGTATCCCGAGAGCGAGAAGATAGTCTCAACCGTCATATGGGGAACGGTTCTTCTCATAATCGGCGGAATCTTCTTCACGAAGGGCTTCAACATCGACGTAAGGGGAATCGTCGGCGCCCTGAAGAAAGCCGTTGTGGAGCAGTTCATAGTGGTTCTGTCGTTTGTGTCCGGGCTTCTCATAATAGTCAGCGGCGCAATCAAGGCCTACCTCTACCTTGAGACGTACTCCCTCCAGCTCATAGGAAGCTACCCGGGAACGCCTCTGCTGGCCTCCCTCATATACCTCAACGCCATGGCCGGCTCCTTAGCTTTGGGAATAGCGGTGATGCTGGCCGGAAAAGTCGTTCACGCATACCTAAAAAGGGACCACCACATATGGTACCACATCTCGGCCCTGCTCATGACCCCTGCAATATGGGTAACCGTTGACCTGACGACCAGGTATGCAATGGCGATACTGACTATTTCGGACATTGATGTTTTTAAAAAGCTCGTTCTCACGGTTCTCGACGTAACCCTTGCCGTTCTGGTGGGAGTGTACACGAGGGGAAAAGTCAGAGGGTGGATGAAAGTTGAAGCTGAAGAGGGCGATAGAGGAGTACGAGCAGAGGCGTGAAGAAAGCATAAAGAGGTTGAAAAGGCTCAGGAAGGAGTTCAACAGGAAGGTCGTCAAGAAAAAGAAAGAAATCCTAAAGGGGCTCTCCTCCCTTGAAAAGAAAAAGCTCCCAAAAGGGATAGACGAAAAGCTTGCGAAGAGGATTCTCACGGACAGGGAGAAGTACGTCTCCGCCCTGCGAAGGGCCCTGGACGGCGTTGAGACGGTTGAAGACCTCGGCAAGAGGCTTCCCGAACTGGCGAAGCTCCACGTGGACCACGGAAGGTACCTCCTCATGGTCTTTGAAAAAGAACTCTACGGAATCAACAGGCTACTCAAGGAGATGAACGAGGACTACGTTGAGTACGTTAGGGAACTTGAGGGGCTCAGCGTGCCTGAAGTTAGGCTACCGGAAATCATTGAGGATATTAAAGAAACAAGCTCCGAACTTGAGAGGGAAAAGGAGAGGCTGGAAAGACTTCAAAAATCCCTCAAAGAGAAGAAAAACGAACTCGAGAAAAAAGCCCGGGAAGAGGGCATAGACGATGTGGAGAGCGAGATAAAGGAGCTTGAAGCCGCAAAGAGGCGAATCGAGATAGAAGTCCGCTCAAAGGTTTCAAAACTTCAAAAACCGCTGAGAAGAATGCGCCTGGGCGGACTGGCCGACGAGGTTGCGCGGGACAGCGGGGTCGCCATTCAAAGACCGAAGGAGTTTCTGGAGCTTGTATCAAACATGAGAAACAGCTTTGAGGGAAAGGCCAGGAAATCGGCGGAGTGGATTCTCAAAAACCTCGATGAGAAGGTCGCCGAGGTCAGGAAACTGGAGGAGGAAATAGCGAAAAGGCAGCGGATTCTTGAGGAGAAAAAAGAATCGCTGAGAACCCTTGAGGACAACATCAGAGAAATCGAGAGGGAGATTCTCGAAGTCGAGGACTCAATCAAGAAGCTTGAGAGAAAGCTTGAGCACCTGCGGGAGGAGCTTGAGGAAGAGCTTAAGCTCATGGAAAAGATCCTCGGTGAAAACGTTGAGGTAGACTTTTAAGTTAGGGCATCCTAATTAACCCGGTGAGAGAAATGTTTAAGGTCGACAGACTGCGCTTTGGAACCGCCGGGATACCCCTCTCAACGCCGAAGCGCTCAACGATAGACGGCATAATCCACGTGAGGAACCTCGGGTTAGATGCCATGGAGCTGGAGTTCGTCAGGGGGGTTAATCTGAAGCCGGAACTCGCGAAGAAAATCAAGTACGTCGCCAAAAAGCACGACGTCCTTCTCACGGCCCACGCGCCCTACTACATCAACCTCAACGCGAGCGAGAAGGCAAAGGTTGAAGCCAGCAAAAAGCGGATAATCCAGAGCGCCGAGAGGCTCTATCAGGCGGGAGGCTGGAGCGTCGTCTTTCACGCCGGCTACTACATGAAGCAGGACCCGGCGAAGGTGTACAGCAGGATAAGGGACGCGCTGAAGGAAGTAGAGCGCGAGCTACTCGACAGGGGAATAAAGGTGTGGCTCAGGCCCGAGCTGACGGGAAAGCCAACGCAGTTCGGGGAGCTGAGGGAGATAGTAAAGCTCAGCGAGGAGCTTGAAACAGTCCTCCCGGCAATAGACTTCGCCCACGCCCACGCGAGGAACAGGGGGAAGTGCAACTCAATTGAAGAGTGGCGCGAGATGCTCAGCTACATCGAAGACCGTCTGGGAAGAGAAGCTTTGGACAACATGCACATCCACATGAGCGGCATCGAGTACACAGAGAAGGGAGAAAAGCGGCACCTTCCCCTCAGGGAGAGCGATATAAAGTGGGAAGACCTGCTCAGGGTTCTCAAGGAGTTCCGCGTCAAGGGCGTCGTCATAAGCGAGAGCCCCAACATCGAGGAGGACGCCCTCCTGATGAAGAAAAAGTACGAGGAGATAAGGGTTTAGTAGGCCTCGGCGAGGCTCGGCTGGCTGAACCACCTGTGCTCCTCAACCTCGATGTGTACATCGAGGGGTTCGAGGGGCTTAACCTCGTAGCCCTTCTTTTTGCCCCACTTCTCTATCTGCTTCAGGACGACCCTCACGCCGAAGCGCGCGAGCGGATAGAACGGAATGAGGAACGGGTTGCCCCTGAGGAGCTGCGGCAGACCCCTTATCACTTCCCTGCCGAGGTGCCTCCAGGCGTAGTAGAGGTGGAGGAACTGGCCGTAGGTTATCATGTCCTCAATCCTGTAGAACTCCTCACCCTTAAGGAGGCCCATCGGAACGAAGGCCAGCGGCGTCACCGTGAAGTGAGCCCTGCTACCGAGCTTTTCCTCGAGTTCCCTCTCCATCGTGATTATAAGCCGTGCCGTCTCTATCTCGTACTCATCGGTGTCCCCCGGAAGTCCGAGTATGGTTGTGTAGGCCGGGAACCAGTAGTTTTTGTTGAAGACGTAGGTTCCGTTGAGGAGAACCCAGGGCCACTCCTCGGGGGAGAACGGCTTCATCTTGTTGTTCATGTACTTCCCTATAAGCTCGGGCGCGGCCGTCTCAAAGCCGACCTGTATGCCGACCCAGTGGTTGGGTCCCGCCTCAACTATATCGGAGAGAGCCTCAATCATTCCCGGGGCCGCTAAGGCGGCCGCAACCGTTCCGTGGGTGGGGTTCACGTGCCTCGTGTACTTCCTCGCCATCGCGAACAGCTCTATCACCGCCTCGACGTTCGGGTAGAAGTTCTTCCTGTCCTGCACCTTGTAGAGGAATATGTCCTCGCTGTGAAGCCACGCGTGGTCTATCCCGTACCTCACGTTAAGGGCAATCTCCTTCTCTATGTTCTCGAGGGGAATGAAGCGGGCGACCCTGAGGTTGGGCTCGCAGAAGCGACAGCCCCTCCCGCAGCCCCTCATGACCTCGACGAGTCCCTTGTAGGAGGGGGCGACTATCGTTGGAATCTGCTCCACCCTGGGCCAGGTTCTTATGGTTATGGTCTCATCGGCGCTCCCGCTCTCGATGTCCCTGAAAAGCTCTCCAACGACGTGGTCGCCCTCGCCGATTATCACGTGGTCTATCTTGAGCCTCTCGCGCTCCTCCCTTTTGAAGTCGAGCTGCCAGGCCCCGGGACCGCCGACGACGAGCTTGAACTTGAGGTTCCTTCTCTCCCTGACCCTGTTTATCCTCTCAACAAGCTCCTTGAACTTGACGCTCGTGTAGTTCCTCCACTGGCCGCCGTTCGTGAACATCATGCTCACGGGGCCGAGGCCGAGCGGGTCCATCTCGTAGAGGGAAACTATCGTGGTGTCCTCGTCAATGAACTTCTCCACCTTCCTCGGATGGGCAACGACCACCTCATCCCTCTTAAAACCGTCCCTTAAAAGAGCGGCCTCAATCTTCCTTAAGCCGTAGGGAGCCTGAGTCAGGACGCCGTTTTCATCCGGAACCTGGCTGTCGAGTATCCTGTAAATCCAGTGGGGGAGCTTATCGTAGGGGGCACAGCCGAGGAAGTCCAGCAGAGGAACGTCATGATACGTGCTCGTGAGGGTCTCATCCGTTGTTAAAACCACCCTCACCATTTCTCACCACCAATGATATGAAGGAAAAACTTCATATTTAAGAATTTCGCATCTGCAGTGTTTATACGGTTGCATCGAAAAATTTTTTTGTTTTTAATGTTGAACCAGAGTAATAAAAGGTGTGAACTCAGGAGCGGAGCATTTTGAGAACCTCCTCAACCGGAAGGGCGTACCTCACGTGGCCGTTGCCCTCAACGGTTTTAGCTTGAAGTAGGGCGTTGATTATAGCCTCCTCCGTCGCCTCTGCGGTCGCCTTAAATAGTCTGCTGAGGGCGTTGTCGGGCAGAAAGCTGATGAGGTGCGGCTCCTTATCAAGGGGAACGGTCTGGGCCGTCGAAAAGGCCAGGACGACATCGCCGCTGCCGTGATAGGCGTAGCCGCCGGTCCTCGCGAGACCTATTATAGCCCTCTTCGCGAGTCTTCTAAGCTGCCTCGCCGTCAGCGGGGCATCGGTTGCAACAACCATCGAGATGCTACCCCTTCCTACTGTCCCCCTTCCCGGGTAATCCTTCAGCCTAAGGCCGACCGGAACGCCGGCGATTGTCAAATCTTCCCGCTTTCCAAAGTTCGCCAGAACGAGCGAGGCAACGGTGTATTTCTCACCGCCAATTTCAACAACCCTCGAAGAGGAGCCTATCCCGCCCTTGAACTCGAAGGCGCTCATTCCGGTTCCCGCTCCAACCGCTCCTTCCTCGAAGTCCAGTGAGGCGTTTTTGACCGCCTCGAAGTAGTGCTCCTCCTCAACGGCCATCTTCCTGATGTTGTTGAGATAGGAATCGTTGCACTCCATGACGACAGGGGAAACGCTCTTCAAATCGGGGTTCATTTCAATCATGTGCTTCACAACCGCGCTCGCGACCGTGTAGACGCTCAGCGTGTTGGTTAACGCTATCGGCGTCTCGATGTAGCCGAGCTCGTCAACCTGAACGAAGCCTATCGGCTTGGAGAAGCCGTTCATGACGAAAGTGGCCGAGAAGAGCCTCTCTTTGTAGGGGTTTTTGACCGGCGGTAGGAGAACGGTCACGCCGGTTCTGACGTCTTCTCCCTCGATGAGAGTCGCATGGCCGACTTTAACCCCCAAGTCAGCCATCGAATTCCTCCTCCCGTGCTCGAAAACACCTATTTTGATTCCCAGCTCGGGGGCCTTCATGGTATCACCCGTTATTAGGTATCTAGGGAGATTTAACAAACTTGCTCAATCAAGACTTATAAAGAGTCAAAAACGAGTTTTGCCCATGAGGTTCAGGCCGAGCTACCCAATCATAGCCTTCCCGCTGGTGTTCCTGCTGGTTTTCTTCTACCTGCCAATGGCGGATATTCTCAAGATGGGCCTCTGGGAGAACGGCCCAACCCTGAAGTTCGTATCGGCTGTTCTGGAGAACAGCTACCACCGGGGTGTTATAGCGTTCACAATCGAGCAGGCGATAGCCTCGACGATTCTGACGCTCCTCCTCGGTTTGCCGGGAGCGTACATCTTCGCCAACTACGACTTCCCAGGCAAAAGGGTCATCAGGGCAATCCTGACGGTTCCGTTCGTCATGCCGAGCATAATGGTCGCCCTCGGCTTCGTCCTCCTCTTCGGAAGGGACGGCTTCATAGCCCAGCTCATCGGCCACAATCCGGGAATAATCTACACGTGGAAGGCAATCCTCATCGCCCACGCCTTCTACAACTTCCCGATAGTGGTCAGAATGGTTTCCTCACTCTGGCAGCGCGTTAATCCGCACTACGAGGAGATGGCCGAGACGCTCGGTGCGAGGGGCTTTAGGCTCTTCTGGAAGGTAACCCTGCCTTTAATCTCGCCGGCAATCTTCGCGTCGGCGATGCTGACGTTCGTCTTCTGCTTCCTGAGCTTCTCAATTCCGCTAATCCTCGGCGGCTACAAGTACGCCACAATCGAGGTGGACATCTTCACATCCGTGATGACCCTCCTCGACTTCAGGACCGGCGCGGCGCTGGCAACTATCCAGATGGCCCTGAGCGCCCTCTTCATGTACCTCTACCTCCGCTCCCTCGACGCCTACGCGAAGAGGGAGGAGCAGAGGGTAATGAGGAAACCGAGGAGGCTCTCACTCTCAGACTTCAGGGGAATTAAAGGCGTTCTCATCGTCCTCTACTCTCTCATTGTCTTCCTTTTCATAGTCGCACCGCTCCTGGCTGTAGTTTACGACTCGCTCCTTTTCAACGGACACCTCAGCCTGGAGAACTACGTAAGGGTTTTCTCCCCTGAGTACAACCCCATGTTCGGGACCTCGACGCTCGGTGCGATAAAGAACTCCCTCGCCTTTGGCTTCGCAACGGTGGTCTTTTCAACCCTCGTGGCACTGCCGATAGCCTACGCGCTCCACCGCTGGAACTTCAGGGGGAAGAGGCTCTTCGACGTCCTCGCGATGCTCCCGCTGGCGAGCTCACCGATAACCATAGGCCTCGCCTACATCAAGTTCTTCCACAGCACGCCGCTCTACTACACCTTCTGGATTATCGCGATAGCTCACACCGTTATAGCCTACCCATTCGTTCTGAGGGCTGTTTCAACGAGCCTCAAGAAGATTAAAAAGAACCTCTACGAGGCGGCGCTGAGTCTGGGAGCGAGGGAGCTGAAAGCCTTCCTGAAGGTCGAGCTTCCCCTCGCGGCAGGCGGACTCGTTGTTGGGGCTATATTCGCCTTCGCGATGAGCATAGCCGAGCTTGGGGCAACCTACATGCTCGCGACCCCGGAATACACGACGATGACGATAGCGGTCTACAAGTTCCTCGGCGCGAGGCAGTTCGGCAGTGCATCGGCCCTCGCAGTACTGCTTATGGTGATATCCGCGCTCGGCTTCATAATCATCGAGAGGATAGGTGAGGAGGTATGGTGAGCGTTGAGCTTAGGGACGTTTCCAAACGGTGGGAGGGCTTCGAGCTTCGCGTTGACATCTCGGTGAGGGACGGCGAGTTCCTAACGCTGCTCGGTCCGAGCGGCTGCGGAAAGACAACGACGCTGAGGA
>NZ_JAMONU010000104.1 GCF_027066465.1 Thermococcus sp. | reverse complement strand
AGGAACTCCCTCGCTAGGTCCTCAAAGCGAACCGAGAAAACCTTGTAGAGGCCATCGAGCTTGGCGGTTCCCGAGGCTATCTCGGCCATCTGGGGGTAAGTCAGAACGAACCAGCCCAGCAGAACCGGGTCGCTTATCCGATACAGGCTCACCTTCCTGCTCCCGAGGATTGGGGTTTCCTTCTCGACGAAGCCGAGCCTCATGAGGGTCTCGATGTAGGGATAAACGCTCCTCGCCGGAAGGCCGAGGTAGTTCGCAATCCTCTCAAGCCTTCTGTTGCCCTCTGCAATCGCCCTGAGGATTGAGAAGTAAGTTTTAAGCTCCCTCAGCTCCTCGCCGAGGATTACGTAGGGCTCGTCGTAAAACAAACCATAGTCGCTCAAGAACTCCTCTCTAACGAACTCCTCAATCGATGAATAGCGGGAAGCGAGCCTCAGGTAAGGCGGAATTCCCCCAACGAGCATGTAAGCCTTTATCCCGTATTCCTTGTCTTGAAAAAACTTCAGGGCGTTGGGGTAATCTAAGGGCTTCAGATGAAGGCTCCTCGTCCTCCTGCCGTAGAGGGGCGAAGCGTGACTTAGAACGTCGTCCCACATCATGCCGAGCAGAGAGCCGGAGATGACGAGCATGACGTTTTTCTCGCTCAAAATTCCGTCCCAGACCCTCTGGAGGTCGCTCAGAATCTTCCGGTCGGACTTTATGGCGTAGGTGAACTCGTCAAGGACTATGAGGCAGTCCTCTGCCCTCTCGGCGAGATAGCTCAAGAGGTCGAACCAGTTATCAGTCTCAACCTTCAGTATCAGCTCGTCCCCAAGGAACGATGAAATGGCGCGCTTGAACTCCTTCATCTGCACTTCCCTTATCGCCTCGGGGAACGTGAAGAAGAAGGTCTTCCTGCCCTTGGAGAACTCGCGCATCAGCCTCGTCTTTCCAACTCTCCTCCTTCCGTAGAGAACGACGAATGATGGCCGATTCTCCCACTCCCACTCGAGAACCTTCATTTCCCTCTCGCGGTCTATGAACTCCACAGCTTTCACCAGATTGTATAAACACGATTATATATAAATGCGTTTCGATAAAATCCCCAAGTAACTGGTGGAGCCTTGCCCAAAAGAGGGAAGACGAAAGGCTCACTCCTTCGGCTCGTTCCCGCCGTAAATCTCGTTTAAAGCTTTTAGGAACTCGCTTGCCGTAACAACGTCCCTGACATCTATGCGCTCGAACTTGGTGTGCGAGATGTCGAGGTTGCCGGGACCGAAAACTATCGTCCTCGTTCCGTTGTACATGAAGTTTATCGCGTCCGTCCAGCTCCTCATCCCGCCGAACTCGTCGAGGCCAGTTTTCTCCATCGCCTCCTTGGCGAGCTGGACTATCTCCTCGTCCGGCTCGAGCCTGTAGCCGTCCCATATCTCGGTGTACTCGTAGCTCTTGGTGTACTCGTCGAGTATCGGGTCCATTAAATCCAGAACGTCCTCGACCTCCTGCTCCGGCAGAAGCCTCGCCTCGAGCCTTCCCTTGCACAGGGCCGGGATTAGGTAGACGGGGTTCTCGCAGACGAGCTCCTGAATGCCTATGTGCGGGTCGAAGAACTCGCCCTTGGCCTCGAAGGGTTCGAGCTTTTTGAGTTCTTCCAGCATCTTGTAGGTCTCTTCAATCGCGTTCACACCGCTCTCCGGACAGGCGCCGTGGGCTTCTTTGCCGTCCACCTCGAAGTAGGCCTCGATGTTGCCGGCGTGTGCGATGTGGACTTCGAGGTCGGTCGGCTCAAGGACAACGGCCATTCTCGGTTTGTAGCGCTCCATGAAGAGCGCGCTCCCGCGACCGCCGAGTTCCTCGTCGCTGACGAAGACGATGCCAACGTTGAGGTCTTTGTTTTCCTTCCTCAGCTCCTCGAGCATGAGAAGAATTGCCGCGGCTCCACCCTTAATATCGCTTGCTCCGGTGCCGTAGATTATGTTGCCCCTGACGAAGGGCTCTGCGCGAATCGGTATCGTGTCAACGTGGACCTCGTAGAAAAGCTCCGCTTCCGGGTTCACGACGAGGTCTATTATCTCGCCGTCGCTCTCTATCTTGACGTCGTAGTCGAGCCTGTGCAGGAACTCCATAATGTGGAGCATGAGCCTGTCTTCCTGGCCCGAAGGCGAGGGTATCTTCAAAAGCTGGAGGAGTATCTCCTTCGCTCTCTCGGTCTTCATTTGGTTCACCTAATGGATTTTGGATTGTGAGCTTATAAAACCCTCACCCATGCCACTTTTCGTCAAGGGGCTTGAGAAGACTT
>NZ_JAMONU010000103.1 GCF_027066465.1 Thermococcus sp. | reverse complement strand
CGTTGACGTTGGAGTTGCCTACGGAACCGACCTTGATAGGGCGATAAAGCTGGCCGTTGAGCTTATGAAGAGCCATCCGAAGGTTCTCAACGAGCCGGAGCCGAGCGTCGTCATAACGGCCCTCGCGGATTCCTCGATAAACCTCCAGCTCAGGGCATGGGCAAAGACCGAGGACTACTGGACGGTTAGGGGAGACCTTACGAAGGGAATATACGAGCTTTACACCCGGGAGGGCATCGAGATTCCGTTCCCGCAGCTTGACGTCCACCTGAAGAACGAATGATTCTCGTGTTTTTCTCTTTTCCCGCAGTTTGTGTGCGGGCCTCTTCTCAAACCTTTCGTTTTAAACCAAAAGGTTCATAAGCAATCTTGAAACGTTTCTACGGTGATGTTAATGAAGAGGATAGGCCTTATCGGAGGAACGACCCCTGAGTCAACCTGCTATTATTACAGGAAGTACATTGAGATAAGCCGGGAGCGCTTCGAGCCCAACGTTTATCCCGAGCTGATAATCTACTCCATAAACTTCAAGGAGTTCGTGGACAACCCGAGGGGCTGGGAGGGCAGGAAGGAGATACTCATCAACGCGGCGAAGGCCCTTGAGAGGGCCGGGGCGGAAATAATAGCGCTGACCGCGAACACGCCCCACATAGTCTTTCCCGACGTCCAGAAGGCTATTAACACGCCGATGGTCAGCATAATCGACGCCCTCATCGAGGAGATGAGAAGGAGGGGCGTTAGGAGAGTTCTTCTCCTTGGAACGAAGACGACGATGACCGCGGACTTCTACAAGAACGCCCTCCGCGAGGCCGGCTTCGAAGTCCTGACGCCGAACGCGGAGGAAATCGAGGAAGTTGAGAGGATAATCAAGAAGGAGCTCGCCCTCGGCAACTTCGCGAGCAGGGACTGGATAATAGACCTAATCAACCGCTACATCAAGGAGGAGGGCATCGAGGGGGTCATTCTCGGCTGCACGGAGCTTCCCCTCGTCGTCAGGGCTGGCGACGTCGATGCCGAGGTTTTCGACACAGTCGACATCCACATGCGCAAGCTCATCGACCTCGCGAGCGAGTGATTTTTAAGGCCCTCTTCTTCCCTTTCCCCGGGTGAGAGAATGGAAATCCGCGAGTTTCAAGAAATGATTAAGGAAATCTACTTCCACAAGGACTCGAAGAGGGGCGTTGAGAGAACCTTCCTCTGGTTCGTCGAGGAAGTAGGAGAGCTGAGCGAGGCGATAAGGAAGAACGACCGCGAGGCTATGGAGGAAGAATTTGCCGATGTTTTAGCCTGGCTCGCGAGCCTTGCAAACCTGCTCGGCGTTGACCTTGAGGAGGCCGCGAAGAAAAAATATCCGGGCGTCTGCCCCTACTGCGGGAAGAAGCCCTGTGAATGCGAGGAGAAGTTCTGACTACCTCTCTTTTTTCAGGGCTGTTCCGGCCCCGAGCAGGAGGAAAACGATGGACAGCAGAACCAGACCCTTCATTATCCCAACGCGTCCGTAGAGCCAGCCGGCCAAAGCGTTTAAACCTCCGTTCAGCGTTGCAGTGAACAGGGAGTAGAACGAGCCGATTGTTGCCCTCTTCTCGTCGGGAATGGCCCCCTGAAAGCGTCTCTGCCACTCCTTGAAAGCCTGAGCGAAGAGGAGGCTCCCAAGAACCAGCGTAAGGAAGCCGAGGTACCCGTTCAGCCCCGCGAGGAGAGTCAGAAAGGGAATTAACACGGGGGACCACTGGTAGATGGCTTCTCTGTTCTTTTCTCCAAAGTCAACGTACCACGAGATTCCACTTATCAAAGTGTAGCCTGCGGAAATCCACGAGACTACTATAATGGAAACGATGACGGCGTAAAAGTAGAGTTGCATGAAGGACGTGAAAGCCGTTAGGGGAAGGCCTATGAGGTTAGCGTAGATGAAGAGCCAGAGGACTTCCGGAGAGTTTCTGACGAAGCGGAGGCTTTCGAGCAGGTGCCTACCGTAAGAAGCTCCGCTTCTCGCGGTGTCCGCCGGAACCGTGGTGAGGATTAGCGCCGAGAGGAGCGCGAAGGGGACGCTGAGCAGAACCGCGAAATGCATGCCGAAGGAGTGTGCGATGAAACCTCCGCTAACGGCCCCGACGAAGCCTCCAACCATCTCAAAAGACCTCAGCCTTCCGTAAACCTTCGGGTACTCGCCCTCCCTTCCGTCTCTGGAAAGGAGTTCGTAGAGCCAGCCGGTTTCCGCGCCGGTTAGGAACGCGACCGCGAGCGAATTGAAGAGGGTTGCAAGGAGAACGCCTGTAAAGGAGTGCGCGAGGTAGAGG
>NZ_JAMONU010000102.1 GCF_027066465.1 Thermococcus sp. | reverse complement strand
ACGTTGGTGACGAGAAGCCTGTCGGCGTTGGGATGCTTGGCGACGCTCATAACCTCACCGACCTTTATATCAACGGCTATGACCGGGTCGTTTATCTTTCCGAGGGCAAGCCTTTTGTCGAGGCCGAGTATCGTGTTCAGGAAGAAGCGAATCTTCGCAACCTGCTCCTCGACCTTCTCGCGCTCGTCCTTTGAGGCGTTGCTTATGAACTTGTGGTGCCAGTCCTCTCCGCCAAGCGCCTCGATTATTCCGAGGGCCTTCTCCTTCAGGGCCTTCATCTGGGGTGTCTCACTCAGCTCCTTCGGGTCGAGGTAGCTGTAGCGCATCGCCTGTATCTCCGGGAGCATCTCCCTGCCGAGCTTTATCGCTTTCTTCTTGTCCCAGTGACCCTTAAACTTCGCCCCTTCAACCGTCTTCAGGAAGAGCTCTATCGCCTTCTCCGCCACCAGTAAGCGGTAGTCCTTGCTCGTGTCCCACATCTTCACCACCCTCGAGGGCATTCAAAACCCGTCTCTTAACGCTTTCGTCCCGTATCCCCTCAGCTATCGAGCGCGCCCTCGCCGGGTCCTTCCGGGAGTAGGCGAGGGCCACCTCGCCGAGGAGCTCCGATGACAGCCCCACGTCCCTGATGACGCCGGCTAGGATTAGGGGCTCTTCAAGACGGCCGATTTTGAGCATCTTCCTGGCTATCGAGAAAATCTCGCCGTCCCTCGGCTGGAACTTGCCGACGAGGATTAAATCGAGAGCGTCGTTGAAGACCTTTCTCGCAAGGTAGGGCCTCTCGTGGAGGAAGAGCCAGTAGCTCAGGTGGAGCATCTCGACAGCTCTGTCCTCCAGCGGGAGGAAGCGCATCACCTCGATGGCCCTCTCGACGTCGCCTTTCTCTATCAGCTCGGTGACAACGTCCCTGCCATGCTTGAGAATGTCTTCGATGAGCGCAATCTTGTCGGAGAGGTGTTTGGCCTGGAGCTTGAAGAAGAGGGAGTCGTAGATGTCGCGGGCGAGTCGGTAGAAGTCCAGGGCTTTCTCGTTGGGAATCTCGTCGGCGCTCTTCTCGATGAGCCTCGCTACCCGGAGCAACGTTTCAAGCGCCCGCGAAGAGAGTCCCCTCGCACGCTGGATTTCCTCCACCGCCTCGCTGAAGAGTATGTAGGCGTCGGTGTAGCGGTCCGCCAGGACGAGGTTTCTCGCTATTCCCGCCAGGACTTCCCCCCTGAGCATGGGAGTTGGAATGGCCTTGGCGAGTGACACGGCCCTATCGAAGTAGAAGGAACCGCCTTTCTCTCTGTCAAGAATGTAGAAAGCCCTCCCGATTATTGAATACGCTACGGCCCTCTCTGCGGTTCCGGGCACCGATTCAACGGTCTCGAGCATCTCGGAGAGAACCTCCTCGCGCGGAAACTCGGTCATGATTGAGGACAGGGCTATTAGCCTCTTAATTGGGTCAGGAATCAGCTTTGCCCTTCTCAAAGCCCCCTTGAAGTCACCGGCGTTAAGCCTCTCCCTTACCGCCTCCACAGAAACCACCGGACGATTAAGATAGGGGTCAAAACCTAAAAAGGGTTACCGTTCTGGTTAGCCGTAACTCGTGTAAAGTTCGTAAACGTCGTTACGGCTAACCTTCCCCACTCCCACCTTCATCGTGGGGCTTTCGGGGGGAACGGAAACTCCCCACATCTTCAAGGCTCTCAAACGAATATTCCAAGGGCCGACCACATCACGGTCGGCTTCAAAACCACAGTTTGAGCACTTCAAAACCGTGCCCATTCGGGCTTAACTTACCCCCACATACCGGGCACAAGGAAGAAGTGTAAGCAGGATTCACAAAAACAACCCTAACACCCCTCAGTTTAGCCCTGTATTCGATGATTGACTGAAGTTTGCGAAAACTCCAACGGTGAAGCCTACCGTTCATCTCAGCAGAATACCTAATCGAATCTCTGATTTCCGTCAAATCCTCAAGAGCAATCCCACCATATTTTTCCGCCAGCTCAACGATTTTATTAGCCAGCTTATGGTAAAGGTCGTTCAGCCTGTTCTTCTCCCTCCGCCCGTATTTTTCGAGGAGTTCTTTTCGTCTCTTTCCAGCCCTGATTTTCTGTTGTATTCTTCTCCTCTTCACGAAGTAGCCTGTCCTAACCTCCCGCTCGTGAGTAATGATTTGGAAAAACTCGCCGTTAGGAAGGGAAAGCGTTACGTTGTTCTCGTTCAAATCCACGCCAACAAAAGCATTAGGCTCTTTAACTTCAACTTCCTTCGAGAAGACGACGTTTAGGAAGACTCCCTTCGGCGTTCTAACCAGCC
>NZ_JAMONU010000101.1 GCF_027066465.1 Thermococcus sp. | reverse complement strand
AAGGAGGTTTTCCAAGTGTTGAGCCGCTCGCTATGTGTTCGACGTTTCCGCTTACTCTGTCTATTGTGAAGCTGTCTATCTTTGCGAAGTACCTCTCTTTGCCCGTTGGCGAGCAGGTTACCCGCCCAAGGGAGTCCCTCTCACACATGTACTCCTTTTGATAGATGTAGTGGACGGTTCCCTTAATCCAAATGTAACCCCATGAATATTGTTCTGGAACCGTTATGTCGTCCCCTCCTGCAAAGTAGTTGGTTATTGACCTCCCGAGAACTTTAACTGTTATCGAGCTTGGGTCGAACTCAACTTTCTCCGATATCTCCTCACCCATTGCAACGGTAACGTCAGGCCCCCAGTACTTCTGAACCGTTATTCCGATGTCCGCCGTGCCGAAGATGTCGCTCCAGACGTTGTTGTGGATTATAAGAACGGGTATCTTAACGTTCTGGAACCGCTGCTCTCTTACAGTTCTCCACTCAAACCACGGCGGATTTATGTAACCCTGAGGTTGTAGGCCAGTTTTCTTTTCAATTTCTGCAATCTTGGTTTTTCCTGCTTCTTTAAGGTCGAACCTCAGTTTTACCGTTTTTGGCAGGGTTTCTTGCTGGACTGTTACTTCAAAGCTGTCCGGCGGTAATGTGTAAACTACGCCGTTTTTCACAATCCAGACGTCTACACCGATGAAAGCTGTTTTTGAGCCTATTTTCTTCGCGATGGTTTTGGCTTCGTTGAGGAGGTTGGAGGGTATTCTAATAGTATTTCCTGAAAAGAAAAGTTTCCTTTCTAAGGAACCCCTTTCGAGTACTTTAATGCTCCCCTTCTCATCAAAAGTCCAGACTGTATAGTAAACTTTTCCCTGCTCAGTCAGCGCTTTTCCGCTCCCATCTAGGAGGACCACCTTGGCGCCTTCTATTGGGGTTGCCTGGATGTACCCTAGAATGCTAACTACGAGGAGCCCTACTACAAGTGCTACCAAACTCTGCCATCTCGTTGGCGCCCCCTCCTTTGGGGCTCCTGCAATATTACCTAATCATCTTGCTCTTATAAGCTTTTTCTTTTATTTAGTAAATTTTATTTTCTCCTGTTTTTGAGTATAAATCTATTCTAACGTAAGTTCTCTCCTCAGGTCTGTCCAAAAGAAGTCGGAGTAAAAGAGTTGCACGGGGATACCAAGGAAATCAAAAAGAAAACCTCACTCCCTAACAACTACCGGGAACTCCTCCCAGGGGAAGACTATCCACTTGTCTGTTCTGAAGACGTAGAAGTCGGGAACAACCTTCGTCCAAGGCTTCATGCTCAGGCAGGCAACTTTAATCTCCTCCGCCCCGGCCTTCTTGACCTCCTCGATGACGACCTCAAGGGTTTTTCCGGTGTCGCTGACGTCATCAACTATGACGACTTTCTTTCCCTCCAGCGAGCCGTGGAGGGGAATCGTTATCACAGGCTTCTCCATCCTCTCGTCGATGCCCTTGTAGAACTTGACGTCTATAACCTTGAGCTCTACATCGCCCAAAACGTGGCTCAGCCTCACCGCTGGAATAAGCCCGCCCCTCGCGATTCCAACTATCACGTCGGGCATGAAGTGCTTCTGTATCTCCTCGGCGAGCGCGAAGACGGCCCTATCAATCTGCCACCAAGTCAGGTAAACCTTGTCCATGGGAACACCCCCGAATAGCGTGAGTTCTCGCCTCGAAACTTAAGCTTTGGGTGAGTGGTGAAAGTTAAAAGGAAGGGATTAAAAAACCTATTTTGGCAGAGACTTGTCAAAAGAGGGAATAGCGATACGGGGCAAAAATTGAAGGAGGAAGCGTCTCAGCTGATAACGCACTTGCTCCATCCACAGCGCGGGCAGGTAGCACAGCCGCTTTCCATCCTGAGTTCAACAAGCTCCCCATCTTTCTCGTAGCAGACCGGGCAGTAAGCCACTCCAAGGAGCTCCTTAATTTTCTCCTCCGGAATTTCTGGCTTCCCCGCGTGGTGCGGGTGCTCTCTAGGCGCTGGTGTAGTTGTCTTCACGGTGCTCAGGGAAAAGCTGAGCTGGGGCTTCCCCTTCCCGTTGGTGCCGTTGAGTATGGCCTCGACGTTGATGAACTTGGCCAGCCAGGGTTCGGCCTCGACCACCGCTTTGAGCTTCTCAACGGCGTACCTGCTCGGCTTGGCCGGAACGCGCTTCCTTTTTTCTCCTTCGACGCTGTAGACCTGCACCGAGAGCGAGCCGTCGCGGTAGACGGTTATTCCCTTACAGCCAAGCTTGTAAGCTAAAAGGTAGGCCGCCTTAACGTCCTCAACGGTGGCGTCGTTCGGCATGTTT
>NZ_JAMONU010000100.1 GCF_027066465.1 Thermococcus sp. | reverse complement strand
GACGGTGGTCTTTATGAAGTTGCCCGACGTCCGGCTCAGCCCGGAGCGCGTTCTGAAGGAGATTTCCGAGATAGCGGAGTTCCACAGGATTCAGGGCTCGAGGGAACTCGTTGAGAGCGTTGAGATGATTAAGGAGAGGCTCGATGAGCTCGGCGTTGAGAACAAACTCCTCCGCTCGACCTACGACGGAAAAGCCTGGCACGGAACGCTGGCTTCCCCAATAGCTTGGAATCCAGTTCGCGGGGAGCTGTCCTACGGCGAGAGGAAGCTGACGACGGAGGAAAGCTCTCTCCTTATAATGGCCCACTCACCCCAGGGAGAGGCAAAGGCCGAACTCCTGCCGGTTTTCCGCGACGAAGACTGGGAGAAGGCAGAGGGAAAAATCGTTCTGGTTGGAAGAAACTGGAGGGATGCATACAGAAAGGCCAACGAGGCCGGCGCCAGGGCCTTCATAGCCTACCGCGAGGGAACCGGCGAGTTCTACCCGTACCTCGGCCTGTTCCTGACGAGGGACGACCTTGAGTGGGCGAGGATTCCCGCACTGGCGGTTCCTGAGAGCGCGGCAAAGGATATGATTTCAAAATCCCTCAAAGGTGGCGTAGAGGTGAGCGTCTCCGTTCAGGTGGAAACCCCCGAAAAAGAAGACCTCCCGATGCTCTACGCAACTGTGGGAGAGGCCCCTTACATCGTCTTCTCGGCCCACATCTGCCACCCCAAGCCCGGGGCCAACGACAACGCGAGCGGGAGTGCAATGCTCATAGAACTCGCGAGGAAGCTCAGCGAGGCCTACAATGACTCCTTCCGCTTCGGCTTCGCCTTCCTCTGGGTTCCAGAATATCATGGAACGCAGGCCTTCTTCGAAAGGGTGAAACCTGAGGAATTCTACGCCAACGTAAACCTCGACATGGTCGCCGGCAGTTCCGACAGGAGCGGCTCAACGCTTATGCTCGTGAGAACTCCGCTCTCACACTTCTCCATCGTTTCCGGCCTGCTCGAGCACTTTATCGGGCTGACCAATAGGAAGGGAAAGAGCTTCTCAGGAAGCGAGCTTCCGGCGATGGCCTTTAAAGCTTACCCCTACGAGATGGGGAGCGACCACGACATCTTCAACTTCTTCAATATTCCGGGAACGATGCCGATAACCTGGCCTGACCGCTTCTACCACTCGAGCGGGGACACAGTCGAGAAGGTCAGCCTCGAGACAATTGCGATAATCGGAAACGCGGCTCTGGCGACGGCCCTTACACTGGCAAAGGAGGACAGGGAGAAGCTGAGGCGCTTCGCGAGGGGCTACGCCATGAAGGTCCTCGGAGAGGTTTCCATGAACACCGAAACTGAGGAGAGCGAGAAGCTCGTCATGAAGGGCCTCGCGAGGGATTCAAAGTTCATAGGCTTCGAACTCGGCCACGAGTTTGAGAGCGAGCCCTGGCTCGAATGGAAACTCAGGGGAATCCTCAACGAGAGGCTGATTAGGCGGAACGGTGGCAACGCGGAGGAGTTCAAGAAGCTAACCGAGGACAGAAAGGCCTACGCCCAGCTCCACGAACTGCTCATGCTCTCGGAGCTGCTGCCGAAGGAGAGGGCCTTCAAAGCCCTTGAGGAGGAATACGGAAAAATTGAGAGGGAGAAACTGGAGAAGCTCGTCGGGATTCTTGAGGGGGCGGGAATCGTCAGTTCCTCGTCCCCTTGAGCTCTTTTTCAAGCTCGCTTATTCTCTCCAGAATATACCTCTTTATGCTCTCGAGCAGTTCCCCGGGCGAGACCGCGGTGTAGGTGTATCCGAGCCATCCCTGCTGGATTAGCTCCCTTTTGAGAATCCCCCTTCTGTATAGGCTGAGGACGTGCTCCCTGACCGAGCGCTCGCTTATTCCGAGTTCCCTGACTATCTCGGTGATTCTCATGGGCCTGCTCTTTTCGAGGAGCAGACGGTATATCCTCAGCTCGGTTTTCTTGACCCCGATGGAGCGCAACAGGGCCTCCAGCTTCTCGTATACCTCCTCCATCTCTCCCACCGATGCAATCACACCTATGAAATACTCTCTTCATACCTATTAATAAATCTTTGCATCACCACCTCCAGTAGGCGCGGGTGAAGAGAACAAAGGCCGTTACAATCTCAAGCCTCCCAAGCCACATTAGGAAGAACATCAGGATTTTCGTCCCTGTCGGGAAAATCAGGTAGTTGGCCATCGGCCCAACGGCCCCTATGCCGGGCCCTATGTTGCCGAGCGTCGCCGCGACAGCGCTCATGGCATCGGCGAGTGGAATCGGCTTTCCGGTTGTCGTTCCGTTGAGAACAGCAACCACCGACGATACGAG
>NZ_JAMONU010000099.1 GCF_027066465.1 Thermococcus sp. | reverse complement strand
TTCTCCGGGAACGCCACGATGTATCTTGAGTGGCTCTCGCTGAAGGCGACCTCGATTGGGCTGGAGGTTTCGGAGGGAACCTTCGAGAGGTCGGCCGTGAAGCCTGTCTTTCCAGCAACGGCCATCTCCGTCAAAGCGACCGCGAGGCCACCCCTGCTCACGTCGTGAACCGCTTTGACGAGGCCCCTCCTTATTGCCTCGAGGACTCCGCTCGCGTTGGCTTTTTCTTCCTCAAGGTTCACGCGCGGTGCGAGGCCACCTTCAACGCCGAGCCTCGCGAAGAGCTCGGAGCCGCCGAGTTCGGGCTTCGTGAGGCCAACCACCCCGATGAGGAGGCCTCCCTCGAAAGCCCCCTGAGGAATATCCTCAAGCTTCACCTTTCCGAGACCTGCAACGACGGGAGTCGGCTTTATTGGCCTATCAACGACCTCGTTGTAGAAGCTCACGTTCCCGCTGACGTAAGCCAGGTCAAAGGCCCTCGCCGCGTCCGCCAGGCCTTTAACAGTTTCGGCAAAGCTCCAGTAGACCTCGGGCCTCTCGGGCGAGGCGAAGTTGAGGTTGTCGACCAGGGCCAGAGGCTCGGCCCCAACGCTGACCAGGTTTCTCACCACCTCTGCAACGGCCCCCATCGCGCCGTGGTAGGGGTTCAGGTAGCTGTGGTTCGGATTCCCGTCGGCGACGAAAGCCAAACCATATTCGTCGTTTATCTTAAGAACCGCCGCGTCCCTACCCGGTTTAAGAACAGTCCTCCCCTGAACCTCGTGGTCGTACTGCTCCCAGACCCAGCACTTGCTCAAGATGTTCGGACTGCCCCAGACGAGGTCGAAGGCTTCTCCAAACGAAATGCCCGGCGTCTCGACCGGTCCCTCGGCGCTGTAAGGTTTCAGCTCCCACTCTATCGTTGGAACTTCAGTCAAAAGCTCTACAGGCAAATCCGCAACCTTCTCGCCCTTCCAGTAGACGACGAAGCGTGGTTCATCAATCGTCTCGCCGACGACGGTCCACTCAAGCTCGTACTCCTCGAAAATCCTGCCTATTTCCTCGACGTCCTCTGGCTTAACCGCGAAGAGCATCCTCTCCTGGCTCTCTGAAATCATAACCTCGGTCGGCGTCATGCCCGGCTCGCGGAGAGGGACCCTGTCGGCGTATATTACTGCCCCAAAGCCCTTTTTGCCAGCCATTTCGGAGGCGGCGCAGGTCAGTCCCCCGCCCCCCAAATCCTTGAGCGCCTTAACTTTGCCGGTGTAAACGGCCTCGAGGGTGGCCTCGATGAGGAGCTTCTCGGTGAAGGGGTCGGGAATCTGAACGGCCGAGCGGTCCTCTTCGATGTTCTCGCCCAGCTCCTCGCTCGCGAAGGTTACGCCGTGAATCCCGTCCCTGCCGGTTCTGTTGCCGACGAGGATTAGCTTGAGGCCCGGTTCGGTCACGTGGCTGTGGACGAGGTGCTCCGGCCTCATGATGCCAACGCAGGCGACGTTGACGAGCGTGTAGTTATCGAGGCTCTCGTCGAACTCGGTCTCGCCCCCAACGGTCGGAACGCCTATCCTGTTGCCGTAATCGGCTATTCCCTTAACAACCCCCTCGAAGAGGTAACGGTTGCGCTCCTTCTCCAGCGGGCCGAAGCGTATGGGGTCAAGCAAAGCAATTGGCCTCGCACCCATGCAGAGTACGTCCCTCACAATTCCGCCAACTCCGGTTGCGGCACCTCCGTAGGGTTCGACCGCGCTCGGGTGGTTGTGGCTCTCGATTCCAACGGCTATCCACGTCTCGTCGTCGAACTTCACTATTCCGGCATCTTCGCCGGGGCCTAAAATCACGTGCTCGTTCTCCGTCGGGAGAAGCTTGAGCCAGGGCCTGCTCGACTTGTAGGAGGCGTGCTCGCTCCACATGACCTCGAGCATTGCCCACTCGAGCTCGTTCGGCTCCCTTCTCAGGCGCTCGCGGATGAGCTTCCTCTCGTGCGGGAACATTTCCTCACCTCCTCGCCCACTCAACCATGCTCCTGAACAGCCTCAGGCCGTCCTCACTCCCCAGAAAGCGGTCGCTCGCGCGCTCCGGGTGCGGCATCGTTCCGAGAACGTTGCCACGCTCGTTGGCTATCGCCGCTATGTTCAGAACAGAGCCGTTGGGGTTGGCTTCTTCGCTCACGTTTCCCTTTTCGTCGCTGTACTGGAAGACTATTCTGACCTTTGAGGGGTTGTCAATGTAATAGTTGCCCTCCGCGTGGGCAATCGGCATCCTTATGACCTCTCCCGGCTCGTAGAGGGAAGTGAAAGGAGTTTCCGTGTCGTTTACGCGGAGGTGAACCCACCTGCAGAGAAAGCGCGGAACCCTG
>NZ_JAMONU010000098.1 GCF_027066465.1 Thermococcus sp. | reverse complement strand
GGTGAAGGTCTTTAAAGGATAACCGATTGAAGCTAAAGCTCCGATTATGCCCCTACCGAGCTTGAACTTAAAGATTTCAGCTCCTACCTCCCTCGCAACACTCTCAGCTTCCTCGATGGTAACGTGCTCCCTCAAAGCTTTGAGCGAGAACTCCCTCAGTTTTTCGGGGATTTCGCCCTCGAGAAAGGCGACGCCGGGGTTTGTATTCTCGTGGGTGAAGTCTGCCAGCTGGTTGACGTAGAACAGCACGAGGTCCTTAACCTCAGGGACAACCTCTTCCTCGACCTCGAACGTCATCGCAACCGCTCCGTTCCCGCGCGTCTTGTATGGAATGTTGGGGTTCAGCCTTATCAGCCTCGGCAGGTCGATGGGTTCGGCTAAGCGCGACAGCTCGCGGTATAGGAGCGCCCCGATGTATGTCGTGCACATGCCGTTGGGTGAGTCCGTGTCGTCGATTCCGATGTGGAGGAGCATGGTTGGAGAAAAGAGAGAGGGCTTAAAAATTAAACGCAAGGATGAGACCCGCAGAGATTACGAGGACGACGATGAAGTACGGCACGGAATACCTGTGGAAGTCCCTCAGCGAAACCCTCGCTATTCTAACCGCGATGAGGTTTGCCAGCGAACCCACTATAATCCCCGTTCCGCCGGCGTTCACACCAACAGCTAGGGGGAGCCAGCTGGGTCTGGAGCCGAGGAAGACAACCGTCGCCGGAACGTTGCTTATCAGCTGGCTTAACCCTGCAGACGCCAGAACGAGGCTGACCCCTCCGGTCGGGAGCGAGAGGCCGGCTTTGATGAGAAGCGTCGAGAGCTCGTTGAAGTCGATAAAGATGAACGCGAAGGTTAGCACGAGCGCCCAGTCGAAGCTTAGAAGGACGTCCCTTTCGAGGAGAAGAAAGGCCAGCAGGGTGAGCGCAATCGAGAGCTCGTGCCTTCCTGTTTCGCCGAGATAGACGTTGAGACCGAGGAGAACGGCTGAGATTATGAAGAGGCCCTTTCTAAAGGCCACGGGGGGTAAAAATTCGACCGAGAGGGTTTCCTCCTTTGTGAAGAGCACAAACAGTAACAGAAGGAGGAGCCATGCGAAGACGAAGGGGAGCATGCCCCCGATGAATGCAAAGAAACCCAAACCGTACTCGCGCCAGATTATAATGTTCTGGGGGTTTCCTATCGGCGTTAACGCAGAGCCGACGTTCGCCGCTATCGCCGAGAGCGTCACGGCCCTCGCCTTGTCCATTCCAGAAAGCTCTGAGAGGGCCACGACGAGGGGAATGAAGACGAGCATGGCGGTGTCGTTCATTATCAGTGCCGAGGAAAGGGCTATCGTTGGAAGCAGGAGGAAAAGCAGTCTTCTGCTCGAACCGTTTGCCCGTTCAACGAGCCTCGGCGCGAGCCTGTTGAAGACTCCCGAAAGCTCGAGGCCCTTCGAAGTTATGATTAAAGCGGTGATTAGACTTAGACTGCCCCAGTCAACAAGCTTTGGGGTTTTCTGGGGAAGCGAGCGGTCAAAGGGTATCAGAACTAGGTAGAGGAGCAGGAGAACGCAGAGGAACCACTCCCTCCTGAGGAACGCTCTGAGCTTACAGGCCGTGCCGCCTCACCTCTTCGGTTAGACGGTAATCGGGAATCAGCTCGCTTCCGTCCGCCGAGACGCGGACGTGCAGGATTATAAAGCTTTTCCATGCAACCGGCACGACCCAGCAGTCCTCCGGCTCCCTGAACTCGGCTCCCTCAAGGACGTGGGCCTCCTTGAGAACCTCGTCTATCCTCTCGGTGGCCCCCTCCGGGGAGGGCTCGCAGTGGGGAGGTGCCCCCTTCGGACTTGGGTTGCCCGTGCGCGGGTCGTAGTGAACCCTGTCTATCGCGAAGTCGAGGTAGAGAACAGGAACGTCCACGTGGTCGGGGTGAACTATCGGTTCTCCCGCCCTGAAGAAGGGCAGTGCCTGCCTGACAAGCTCTATTGCCTTTTCAGCGTCTTCCGGCTTAAGGATTCGGCTCTCCCTTACCGGCGCCCTTCTTATCGGGGGAAACGGCGCGCTCACCTTTCACCACCTCCGGAAAGCGCAACGGCGAGGGTGAAGGCCATGACGAGGACAATTTCATAGGTCTCTAAGAGGGCCGTTGAGGGCCACTTGAAGAGGGTTCCGATTACGGCGAGGGCAAAGAGAACGAGCGAGGCAATCTTAACGTTTCTCTCCGAGCCGAGGCCGTAAATCAAAGCCCCCAGGAAGAACTGGACGAAGAAGTACGTCGAGACGAAGACGTGGGGCCTCGTTCCCTCGTGGAATATCCCTATCAGGGCCAGGAAGATGGCCGAGACGCTTACGTAGGCCCCACCAACGGTCTGGGCTTTGTTGACTGCCGTTGAGATTAGATAGACAGCG
>NZ_JAMONU010000097.1 GCF_027066465.1 Thermococcus sp. | reverse complement strand
CCTCTATACGGCGGTGGTTGCAGGTTTCCTGACCTTCGTCTTCTCCTTTGTTCCGCTCTTCGAGGGCTGGATGATTTGGCTCGCGGCCGCGATATACTTCGCCGTTAAAGGTGCGTACCTCCACGCCATCGGAATAGCGCTCTACGGCTTTACGCTCGTCTCCCCGATGCCGGACTACACGATAAGACCGATGCTCGTGGCGAGGGACGCCCAGCTCGACGAGACCCTCGTGTTCATCGGCATGATTGGGGGAACGTGGGCCATGGGCCTCAAGGGCCTGATAATCGGACCTATAGTCCTCAACCTTCTTCTCGTCCTTCTAAAAGAGTGGAAAAAGCTCACAGAATCTTCACGCCGGCCTTCTTCATCTCCTCAATAGCCCTCTTTTCGTCCTCGGGGTCTATGCCCTTGACGGCGTCGCTCAAAAGATAGACCTCGAAGCCGTGCTTGACGGCGTCGAGCGCGGTGGCCTTTACGCAGTACTCCGTCGCAACGCCGCAGATGTAAACGCGCTTTACCCCTTTCTCCCTCAGGATTTCCGCAAGGTTCGTCCCTTCGAATCCCGAGTAGGCCTCTTTGTCCGGTTCGGTTGCCTTTGAAACTACCACCGCGTCCTCTGGCAGGTCAACGACGAATTCCGCTCCGGGAGTATTCTGAACGCAGTGTCTCGGCCACGGCCCGCCCTGTTCCTTGAAGCTGATGTGGTTTTCGGGGTGCCAGTCGCGCGTCGCCACTATCAGGGCGCCCTTCTCCCTGAACCTCCGTATGTACTCGTTCACCTTGGGGATTATCCTGTCGGCCCCGGGAACTGGTAGCGCCCCTCCGGGCATGAAATCCCTCTGCATGTCCACGACGATGAGGGCTTCCTCCGGCATCTCCATCACCGTTTGTATCTAGCGAGCTTGAGTTTAAAATTCCTGCCTGAAACTTTTTAACGGGTTTGACCAAGGGTCATGGGGTATTGCAAAATGAAGGTTGTTCTTGAGGTAACGTTCAGAATGGGTGGTGTGAACTTCAGGGGGACAAGATGGGAGGACGATGCACTCGTTTTTGAGTTTGAAAGACTTGGTGACGCGTTCATCCAGGTTCTCAGCAACCGGAAGGTTGAGGTTGAGGTCGAGAGGGTGCCCTCGCGGGTTCTCGTGGAGCTGAAAACTAAAGACGGAGGAAAGGTCTTCGAGGCCTTCGAGCGGGACGGACGGTACCTCGCGGCCGAGCCTTAGCTTAACCTTTTAAACTCATCTCCCGAATTTTATTCGGTGATGGACATGTTCATGGCGGAGTTCAAGCTTCGTTACGGGGACAGGAAGTGGTACGTGAGGAGAATCGTTGAGGCCTCTTCACTCGAGGAGGCAAAGGAAAAGGCGGAACGCTACGCGAGGCTTATGAACAGGGGAGAAGTTGAATGGAAGCTGAGCTACGTTATAGAGGCCAAAAGGCCGCTCATCATTGGGGATGAGGAAATCAAAAAGCTGAGCTGATTTCTCCCGCTATGTTCTTCTCCATTATCTCCCTTACCTCCTCAACCTTCTTCGTGTGGCCGAGCGCGTACATGAGCTTAACGAGAGTTGCTTCTTTGGTCATGTCGCCGGCGGGAATCACCCCTGCCTCCAGCGCCCTTCTGCCAACCTCGTAGCGGGTCAGGTCAACACCTCCGTAGAGCGCCTGGGTGGTCATAACGACGGGTTTTTTCCCGGTTACCTTCGAGACGGCCTCCAGAAGGTTCCTTCCCCTGTAGGGAATCCCACCGGCGCCGTATCCCTCGAGAACTATCCCGTCGACTTTTTCGGCAACGGAGAGAAATACCTCGGGCGAGAGTCCGGGGGTCAGGCGGAGGTGGACGACGTTCGGGTCTATCCTCGGGTCAAAGAGGGGCCTTCCCGAGGGAACCGGGGGTCTGTGCCTCACAACTATCTCGCTTCCCTTCACGTAGGCTATATCCGGGTAGTTTATGCTCTGGAAGGCGTTCAGTCCGAGGGAGTGAACCTTTGAAACGCGCGTTCCAAGCATTACCTTGTCCATAAAGGCGACGTAGATTCCCGGAAAGCCCTTCATCGCGAAGGTCAGCGCCGTCTTGAGGTTCCTCGGGGCGTCGCTGTTTGGCTCGGTTATGGGTAACATTGAGCCGGTCAGCACGACGGGAATTGGAACGTTTCTCACCATAAAGCTCAGCGCTGAGGAGGTATAGGCGAGCGTATCGGTTCCGTGGGTGATTACTATCCCGTCGTACTCCTCGAGGCTCTCAAAGACCGTCCGGCCTATGGTTACCCAATCCTCCGGCTGAATCAGCGTGCTGTCGAGGTTCAGGATGTCCTTCGTTTCTATCTTGACACCGTCTCCCCTTATACCCGCAATCCTGAGGATTTCGTTCACGCTGAGCTTCGCCTTGTATCCCCTCTCCGTTTTCGCGCTCGCTATCGTCCCCCCGGTGCCTATGATTAAAATCCTCACTCACACCACCGGGTTCAATACTCGGGAGGCTTTTTAGTCTTTTTGACAGTCAATGAACGGAAAAGTCCAGTAAAAATTGTAGAACCGTCAAGATAGGAGCAGAAGGATGAAGGCCGTGAGGGACATCGCCGAGGCGAAGAGAAAGCTGTACGTTAGGGAGTAAGCGCTCCATAGAAAACCCGCGATGGCCGATGCCGGGAAGGCGAAGAGCCCCACAACGGTGTGGTAGGCACCTATGACGGTGCCCTTTTCACCTTCCCCCGCCAGCTCCGACATGTACGCCCTCGGAACGGTGTCAATGACGGCCATGTAGAGACCGTACAGCAGGAACGCGAGGGTCAGCAGGAGGATTCCCCCTGCAAATGCGAAGCACAGACTCGCCAGGCCGGAGAGCAGGAAGCCGACTCCTATCAGCTTTTTCTTGCTGACCCTGTCCGAGTATATCCCGATTGGATAAGCTGTGAGAGCGTACGCCAGGTTGAAGAGCGCGTAGAAGGCGGAACTCTGAAGGAGGCTGTAGCCGAGCGCCTCAGCTTTCCAGAGCGTAAACGCGTAGCTGTACCTTCCAAGAGTTCCGATGGCAATCACGACGAGGAACAGCTGAAGCGACCTGCTCTTCAGCGCGGAGACGCCCTTGATTTTCTTTCGCACCTCGCCTCCCGTGTCCTTGACCAGGAAGGCGATTATCAGCAGTGAAGCCAGTCCGGGAACCGCCGAGATTAGGAATATCCTCCGGTAGATGACCTCTCTGGGGAGGTATGCGAAGAGGCCGAGGAGCAGAACGGCAACCAACGGCCCGGCGACAGCTCCGAGAGTGTCCATCATTCTGTGGAACCCAAAGGACCTCCCGGTTTCTCCAAGGCTCGACTCCGCTATCAGGGCATCGCGGGGGGCGGTTCTGATGCCCTTTCCGGTTCTGTCGAGCAACCTTAAAGCTAAGAAATCAGCCCAGCCCCTTGAAAACGCCAGAAGACTCTTTGAAGCCGTTGAAAGAGCGTATCCCGTGAACACAAACGCCTTTCTCTTCCTGAAGCGGTCGCTGAAGTATCCAAAGAGGACTTTGAAGAGCGAGCTTGCGCTCTCTATGAGGCCCATTATGGAGCCGCTTGCCAGCTTACCCGCCCTCAGAACCTCAGTCAGGTAGCTTGGGATTACCGGGGCTATCATCTCACTGCTCATGTCGTTGAGGAAGCTGACGACCCCGAGAAGGAAGACGTTCAGGCTGACGCCGAGGATTTTCTTCCCGTTCATTTACTAGTCCCCCTCCAGAACGTGCCTCTCGAGGACGTAGCAGTGAAAGGTTCCCTCGAAGACCTTCTCGTTTTTCTCGTTGAAGACCTCAGCTTTGACCAGCTTTTTACGTCCAAGGTCCTCGATTACCTCCGCCCTCGCGGTTAGTTTCTCACCGGCCTTCACCGGCTTGAGAAACCTTACCTCCGCCTTTCCAAGGACAACCGTCGGTTCGTTTACAGCCAACATGGCGGCGTAATCGGCCAGTCCGAAGGTGAAGCCGCCGTGGACGAGTCCGTGCTCATCGACCGCCATCTCCCCAGTCGTCAGAAGCTCGACCTCTGCTTTCCCGGGTTCGAGCCTTATGGGTTTTCCAACGAGCCTCTCGGAGGTGAGTTTGTGGGTTCTCTGCTCCATCTCGACCACCAGCTTTATTTACCCGAGCGAGTAAAAAAAGCTTGATGGCCATGCACCCCCTTGAGGAGGCCGTTCGGGTTAAAGGCTCGACGGAGTTCACGAGGAGCGAGCTAGTTGGCATCCTGAGCTTCAGGCTTAGGCGCTTCTCCGTTGGTGAGGTTAAGAGGCTAATCGAGGAATGGCTCTCCGAGGGACTCCTTGAGGAGCGCGAGGGAAAGCTCTACGTAAACCTTGAGGCCGTGGAAGAAAGGGAAAGCCCGGAAAATCTGCTCGGCGAGATGGTCGTCCACATAGCGAGAACCCTCGGCTGGACCGAGCTTGAGGTCATGGAGGGGATAAAAAAACTCCGCGAGCGCTACGGGGACATAGACGAGAGGATTTTAGCTTACCTCTTCGGTCTGGAGATGGGGGTGGATATGTCGAGGTTCAAGGACAGGCTTGAAGTCTAAAGCCCAAACGCCCCCTTGATGCCGTTGATTATCATCTGGACGGCCATTGAGGTTAGTATCAGACCCATCATTCTCGTCATGACCTTTATCCCGACGCGGCCGAGCTTGGCCTTTATCCTGTTGGCCGAGCAGAGGACGAGCCAGACGGTGACCCCTATCAGTAGTATGCTCAGCAGCACCGAGAGCCTCTCGCCCAGGCTTCCGCTCTTGGCCATGTAGAGCATTACCGTCGTTATCGCACCCGGACCCGAAATCAGGGGAATTGCTAAGGGTATCACAGCAACCTCCTCCAGGGTGACGGCTTCTTCGTCGAACTCCTCGGTTTCCTCCCGGCTTATCTTAACCGATGAGAGCCTCCCGGAGAGCATCTCCATGGCCATCCTGAAGAGCAGGATTCCGCCGGCTATCGCGAAGGCATCGACGCTGGAGCCGAAGAACCTGAAAATCCACTGGCCGATTAGCGCGAAGACCGAGAGCGTAACAACTACTGTAATTGCAGTCTTTGCCGCTATCTCTCTTCTCTCACCCTCGCTGAGGTCGTGCGTCACGCTGAGGAATACCGGCACCGCACCGATTGGATTCGTTATCGCAAACAGTCCGCCGTAGAGCAACAATAGTGTTTTCACGAGCTCCATCTTAGACACCCATCTGGTCAATGGTCTGGGGGTTAAAAAGCCTGCCCAGCTTCACATGTCAATCGGTGGGGTTTTAAGCCGGCTCCCCATAAACATCCTCCATGTACCTCCGTCCCTTCGACCCCTGGAAGGCGAAGCTCTGCACGTGCCCCTTCAAATACACGCTGAACGTTTACACCGGTTGTGACCACGCGTGCGTTTACTGCTACATAACGAGCTATATCCCCAACGCCTTCCGCGTGAGGACTAAGGAGGGCCTCCTACCAAAGCTGGAGAAGGAGCTCAGAAAGTTCGACAGACGCTACATCGTGGCCCTTTCCTACTCCTCCGACCCCTATCCAACGGTTGAGCGCAAGCTCGGGATAACGAGGAAGGTTCTTGAGCTGTTCAAACGCTACAACGTCCGCTGTCTGCTTCTCACGAAGTCGGACATCTTCGAGCGTGACATAGACCTTCTGAGCGAGCTTCGCTGTGCCGTTGGAATCACCGTGACGACGGTTGAGGAGCGGAAGGCCAAACTCCTCGAGCCCAACGCCCCATCTCCTAAGGCACGGATAAGGGCCCTTAAGAAGGCCAAGAAAGCGGGGATTCCTGTTTACGCGAGGATAGACCCCATAATACCCTTATATACGTGGGAGGACTTCGACGAGACGCTCGACGCTCTGGACTTCGTGAGCCACATCACGGTTTCAACCCTCAAGCTGAGGCCCGACTCCAAGAGGAGGATGTTCGCGAAGTTTCCGGAGCTAATGGAAAAGCTGTGGCCCCTCTATGAGAAGGGGGAGAGGATTGGCGGCTACTACTATCTCCCCAAGGGGGTACGCTTCCAGATTCTGCGCGAGGCTGAGAAAAAGATAACCGAAAGGGGAATCACGTTTGGTTCGTGTCGGGAAGGCTATCACTCGTTTCCGAGCTGTGACGGCTCTCACCTTGTTCCCTGATGTCCCCTCTGACTTCGGCTTCTATTACCTTCCTTAGGGTCTCTTGGGCCTCGTCGTGCCTCCTCCCTGCGGCCTCAACAAAGGCCCTGTAGAGGGACTTCATCTCCGGGAGGAACTCCGCCCACCACTGGACGCCTATCAAAAAGCCCTCCTTTCCCTCTATCGCCTCGATGAGCCCATCAACTGCGAAGGCCACCTGCTTCAGTCCTTCTCCAACTCTCTTCACAGCCTGATGGTGGAAGCTGTTCACTGCTATCCTAGCCTCGTTGGTGCTCTCTATGCTGAGCTCCCCCTTAAGGATTTCGTAAAGGAGGGAATCCGTTTTGATTCGGACGGTGTGGAGCCTTTGAACCGGGCTCACAAGGTCGGGGTCCCAGTCGTGCTTTATCGCCTTTGGTATGTCGTAAATGTCCTGATAGAGGGTTCCGCCGAGTGCAACGTTGATTACGTGCATTCCTCTGCCTATCCCGAGCAGGGGAACGTTCTCGCCCGCCGCCAGTCTGACGACCTCTATCTCCGTCTCGTCCCTCTCAACGTCAACCGCTCCTAGTGATGGCGAGGGGTCCTCGTTGTAAAACCTTGGATGCACGTCGGGGCCTTCGGTTAGGAGTATTCCATCGGAAACCTCAACGATGTCCTCCGGGTCGGTGTCCGGGCTGAAAACAACAGGCACTCCCCCGGCTTCGATAATTCTGAGCACGTGGAGCCTTCCGGTAAAAACCGAGCAGTCGTCTTTCCCACCGATTATACCTATCACAGGCTTCAAAGCCACCACCGGAAGTGAATTGAAGAAAAATGAATAAAAACTTTGTGAGTTAATGTTTCAGAGCCTTAATCTCCTCCTCTATGACTCCGGCGAGTCTTTTGACGCCCTCTCTGATTGTTTCCTCTGGAACGTAGGTAAAGTTCAGCCTAAGGGTGTTCTTGACGTCGCGGTGCGCAAAGAACGCCTCACCGGGAACGTAGGCGACGCCCTTGGCTATGGCCTTCTCCATCATGAGCTTCGTGTCTATGCCCTCCGGCAGGGTCACCCAGACGAACATTCCCCCGTCCGGCTTCGTCCACTCAACGCCCTCGGGCATGAACTCCTCAAGGGCCTCGAGCATAGCGTCTCTGCGAGGCTTGTAGAACTTCACTATCTCCGGGATGTGCTCGTCGAGGTGGCCGTCCTCGACGTACTTCCAAGCTATAACTTGGGCGAGTGTGTTGGCGCATAAATCAACGGCCTGCTTTGCTATCTCAATTTTTCTTATAAAGTGGGGATGAGCGGAAATCCAGCCGAGGCGGAAGCCGGGGGCGAGTATCTTCGAGAACGTTCCGAGGTAGAGAACGCGACCCTCGTCGTCGAAGTGCTTTATAGGCGGAACGGGTTCGCCGGAGTAGCGGAGCTCGCTGTAGGGGTTGTCCTCCACAATCAGGAAGTCGTACTCCTTGGCGAGCTCTATGAGCCTCTTCCTCCTGTCGAGGCTCATGGTAACTCCCATCGGGTTCTGGAAGGTCGAGACGGTGTAGAGGAATTTAACGCGCTTTCCTTTCTTCTTCAGCTCCTCAAGCTTCTCCTCGAGGAGGTCAATTCTCATTCCGTCGTGGTCCATTGGAATGCTCACGAACTCCGGGCCATAGTATTTGAACGCGTTGAGTGCCGCGAGGTACGTTGGAGCCTCGACTATAACGACGTCACCTGGGTCTATGAAGACCCTTCCGATTAAATCTAGGGCCTGCTGCGAGCCTGCAACCATCATTATCTCGACCTTGCTCATCGGGATGCCGTAGCGCTTCTCCATCCACTTCGCGAGGGCAAGGCGGAGCGGGGTGAAGCCCTTGGTCGTTCCGTACTGCAGGGCCTTGTCTGCATGGTTGGTGAGGACGTCCTGGGCAATCTTCTTGATAATCTCGACCGGAAATGTCTCGGGGGCCGGCAGACCGCCTGCGAGGCTTATAACGTCGCTGGTTTCGACGAGCTTGAGAAGTTCCCTAATCTCCGAAGCCTTCATCTGAAGGGCTTTCTCGGAGAAGAATGACTCAAAGTTGAGGGGCTCCGAGGATAGTTTTTTCATCAGTTTGTGTTCCATTTCCACCACCTCAATGAACATGCCTGAACACATCATCAAATCTATACACTATGAAGTTCGGGTCTTTCGTTATAAACCTTTCTCAAAGCTCCCCATTGAGCTTTACAAAGGTAAATAGAGCTTTCTTGGAAAATTTGAGAACACCAAGGGACTTTTGAGGACATTAATGCACGGGAAACACCTATAAACCCTGCCTCAAAAACCTGAGTTTACTAGGAGGTGGAAGCATGCCAGTGGTTAAGGAAGTCCTTGAAATAGCTGAGAAGATAAAGAACATGGAGATACGCGGTGCCGGAAAGATAGCCCGTTCAGCGGCCTACGCGCTTCAGATACAGGCCGAGAAGAGCCAGGCCAAGACCGTTGATGAGTTCTGGGAGGAGATGAAGCAGGCCGCGAAGATACTCTACGAGACGAGGCCAACCGCTGTTTCCCTGCCCAACGCTCTCCGTTACGTCATGCACAGGGGTAAGATTGCCTACTCAAGCGGTGCCGACCTTGAACAGCTCCGCTTCATCGTCATCAACGCCGCCAAGGAGTTCATACACAACTCCGAGAACGCGGTCAAGAGGATAGGCGAGATAGGGGCGAAGCGCATAGAGGACGGCGACGTCATAATGACCCACTGCCACAGCAAGGCCGCGATAAGCGTCATGAAGACGGCCTTTGAGCAGGGCAAGGATATAAAGGTCATCGTGACCGAGACGAGGCCCAAGTGGCAGGGCAAGATTACCGCCAAGGAGCTGGCCAGCTACGGGATTCCGGTCATCTACGTCGTTGACTCAGCGGCGAGGCACTACATGAAGATGACGGACAAGGTCGTCATGGGGGCAGACAGCATAACCGTCAACGGCGCGGTGATAAACAAGATTGGAACTGCTTTGATAGCGCTTACCGCCAAGGAGCACAGGGTCTGGACGATGATTGCCGCTGAAACCTACAAGTTCCACCCCGAGACGATGCTCGGCCAGCTTGTCGAGATTGAGATGCGCGACCCAACGGAGGTCATTCCTGAGGAAGAACTCAAGACCTGGCCGAAGAACATCGAGGTTTGGAATCCGGCCTTCGACGTCACGCCTCCAGAGTACGTGGACGTCATCATCACCGAGCGCGGGGTCATTCCGCCGAGCGCCGCCATAGACATTCTCAAGGAGGAGTTTGGCTGGGCACTCAAGTACCGCGAGCCTTGGGAGGACTGACTTTTCCCTCTTTTTCCACCGATACCGTTTAAAACTCCTCACCCTTCTATACCTGAGGAAAGAACGGAAGGTGATGCTCATGAAGGTTTACATTGCCGAGAACGTCAGGGGCATTTACGCCTTCGACGAGAGCGGGAAGCTCATCGCGAGCAAACCATTCAGCGGAAAGCCGGAGGTAAGCCTCGACAGGCTTCTGAAAGGCGAACCGAGCGACGAGCTTTTAGTTCTCCTCGACGAGCTGGGCGGAGAGGGCTACGAGGAATTCGTCGTCGAGGACACCGAGCTGAGCAGGAAGCTCAAGGAGCTCGGCTACAATGCCACCGCCGAGTTCCCTAACTTGGCAGGAGAAAAGCTCCGCTCAAGCCCGGAGGAGTTCCTCGGCGAGAACTGGTTCGACGAGTACTACACCGTCGGAGTTGCCCTGACGAGGCTCCGCATACAGGAGCAGAGCGGTGCGCGCGACAAGATGATTATACAGGCTATAGAAGCGCTCGATGACATAGACAAGGTCATTAACCTGCTCGTTTCGAGGCTGAGGGAGTGGTACGGCCTCCACTTCCCAGAGCTGGACGAAATCCTGCCCAAGCACCCGCAGTATGTAGCATTTGTCAAGGAAATCGGCCCGAGGGAGAACGTGAGCAGGGAGAAGCTTGAAAAGCTCGGCTTCTCCGAGGGCAAGGTTGAGAAGATTCTCAAGGCGGCCGAAAAGTCCATGGGAGCACCTCTCGGAAGGTTTGACAGCGAAATCATAGGGAAGCTCGCCAGCGAGATTTCCGACCTCTACAAGCTGAGGGAGCAGATTGAGGACTACCTTGAGAAGGCAATGGATGAGGTGGCCCCGAACCTGAAGGCCCTCGTCGGTGCGAAGCTCGCCGCAAGGCTTATGAGCCTCGCTGGAGGCCTTAAGGAGCTCGCCATGATGCCGGCATCGACGATACAGGTTCTTGGCGCTGAAAAGGCCCTCTTCAGACACTTAAGGACGGGTGCCAAGCCACCCAAGCACGGCGTCATCTTCCAGTATCCTGCAATAAACCGCTCGCCCTGGTGGCAGAGGGGTAAGATTGCGAGGGCTTTGGCCGGAAAGCTGGCCATAGCGGCAAGGGTTGACTACTTCTCAGGCGAATACATCGGCGAGGAGCTCAAGAAGGAGCTCGAGCAGAGAATCAAGGAAATCAAGGAGAAGTATCCCAATCCTCCAAAGAGGAAGGCCAAGCCCGAGAAGAAAAAGAAGAAGTTCAAGGGCAAGGAGCGGAAGGAGAAGAGGCACGAAAAGAGTGGAAGGCCAGAAAAGAGGGGTAAACCTAGAAAATGGGAGAAGAAAAAGAAGGGCAAGAGGTGAGGTAGATGAAGGTTAAGAAGCACAGGTTCCCGGGCGTTTACATCGTCATCGATGACGACGGGAGCGAGAAGATTGCAACCAAGAACCTCGTTCCCGGCCAGAGGGTTTACGGGGAGAGGGTCGTCAAGTTCGAGGGCGAGGAGTACAGGATTTGGAACCCGAGCCGTTCAAAGCTCGGCGCGGCAATACTCAACGGCCTCAAGAACTTCCCGATTAAGCCCGGCTCAACCGTCCTTTACCTCGGAATAGCGAGCGGAACCACCGCTTCCCACGTCAGCGACATCGTCGGCTGGGAGGGCAAGATATTCGGCGTCGAGTTCTCGCCGAGGGTTCTGAGGGAGCTTGTTCCAATTGTTGAAGAGAGGAGGAACATCGTTCCTATACTCGGCGACGCAACGAAGCCCGAGGGCTACCGCGCCCTCGTCCCGAAGGTTGACGTCATCTTCGAGGACGTCGCCCAGCCGACGCAGGCGAAAATCCTCATCGACAACGCAAAGGTCTTCCTGAAGAGCGGCGGCTACGGCATGATTTCTGTCAAGAGCAGGAGCATTGATGTTACCAAGGAGCCGGAGGAGGTCTTC
>NZ_JAMONU010000096.1 GCF_027066465.1 Thermococcus sp. | reverse complement strand
CTTATCTGTCCGTATTGTGGGAATGAGATTGACCTCTTCGGCAAGGGTGGGGGTAGAAAGCTGGCCGAGAAGGAGGGCGTTGATTTTCTCGGGGAGATTCCAATAGACCTTAAAGCGAGGGAAGCCAGCGACGCCGGAATCCCCATCGTCCTCTACGGAGACACCCCGGCGGCGAAGGCGATTGAGGAAATAGCAGGGAGGCTCGTCAGCAAACTGGAAGAGATGAAGAGGGAAGAAAAGGACTAGCCCGTCCTCTCCAGAAACTCCTCCAAGGCTTCTAGAAGGGCGTCGTTTTCCTCTTTTCTGCCGACCGTTATCCGCACGTGGCCTTTAAGCCTTCCGGAGAGCTTTTTGACGGCGATTCCACGCTCTAGAAGGAACTCATAGGCGTCGAGCTTAACCAGAAGGAAGTTCGCCTCGCTTGGATAAGCATGGGGTCTGAGCGAGCCGTAAAGCCTCTCGCGCTCCATCACTATGTAGCGGATTATCTTCCTAACGTAATCGAGATGGTCGAGCATGTAGTCAACCGCCCTCAGCGAGAGAGAGTTCACGCTGAAGGGGGGCCTCAGTTTCCTCAGCTGCCTCATGGTGTCCTCACTCGCCACGGCGTATCCTACCCTGAGACCGGCGAGTCCGAAGGCCTTCGAGAAGGTTCTGAGAACCACGAGGTTGTCGTAGTCATTAACGAGGTCAGCGTTGCTTCCCCGCGAGAACTCAACGTAGGCCTCGTCAAGCACCACGGGGGCACCGGTTTCAAGCACCTCAATGATTCTTTCCCTGGGCTGGACGTTCCCGGTGGGGTTGTTGGGGGAGCATATGAAAACCGCCCTCGCACCATCGGCGTGGGCCTCGATGTCGCCAAGCTCGAAGTTTTCATCCAGGGGAACGCTCACGACCTTCAGGCCCTCGACGGCCGCAAAAAACGGGTACATACCGAAGGTGGGCGGGCTCACCACGACGTGGTCTCCCTCGAAGAGCTTAAGGGTAAGACCTATCAGCTCATCGCTTCCGTTTGCAAGCAGAATGTTTTCAGGACTTAACCCGAGGTTTCCGGCGATTTTCGCTTCGATGTCTGCGGGAAAAGCAGGGGGGTAGCGGTTCAAGGGAATTTTAAAGAGTTCTGAGAAGAGCTCCCTCTTGAGGCCGTGCGGCAGGTCAAAGGGATTCTCGTTCCTGTCGAGGCGGATTTTTGCATTTGGCTCGCCGGAGAGCTCCCAGTCGGGTAGCGTTGCAACCTCACTCCTAACCCTCCACATTACCACCACCCTCCAGCCTTCTGGGACAATACCTGACCTCACAGAACGTGCAGACCAGCTTGGTCTTGTCTCTTTCGGGAGTTCTGACTAGAATTCTCCTCACTCCGGGAGCTCCCCCGATTTTCCTCAGCGTTTCACCCCTAAGGGGTCTCTCCACGACGATTGACAGGTAAACGTCCTCCCCCGGAAGGTTCCGGAGGTTTACCGAAACGACGTCGTTCCCCTCAGCGGCGACCCCCTTCAGAACGCTCTCCAGCACGGCCGCAGGGGAGCCGTTCACCTCAATCTCCAGGGTTTCCCATCCCATCGCCGGCGCAACCTCCTCCACACTCAGCCCGGGTTTCAGCCTCTCGAAGAGCAACCGAAGTGCCCCCGAGGACTCTATCGTCTCAACCGTGAAGTACACAACCTTCCTGTTGACTCCCAGAGCCCTAGCAACGGCGCTTGGAGAAACCTCAACGTTCCCGATGTAGAGCGAGCCGTTGCGGACGCTTATTCCATTCTTAAGCAGGAATTCGGCCACCCTTTTCCTGGCTGGATAGTTCTTAAAATACTCATCAATGAGAATCACGGTCCCACCTCACAGCCTCTTTATGGCGGGAATTAGATTTTTCTTCCCCCTCTCGGCCTCTTTTCTAATCTCCTCAAGGATTTCCCTTGAGAGAGGAACCTCAATCTCTTTCCTTTTAAATGGGGCTCCCTTAATCCGTTCAATCCTGAGGAAGAGTCTCATCGGCTTCTCCATCCTGCTGAACATGAGGTTGTCAGCAACCTCCTCCAGCTCCCTTACCATGTCCCCGAACACGTCCGTGTTCACCGTGAGAAAGTACGTCTTTGTTTTATCAACACCCAGGGCCCCTTTAATCTTTTCGTGGATGGCCCTTCCATAGGTCGGCGAGAAGAAGAGAAGGTTGAGCGCTGAACCAACTACCATAGTGCCGAGCGTCTGCCGGGAGTTGCTGAGATAAACGCTTCCAAGCGCTATGGACTCGTCCCAGACATCGGGCTTCACAAAGTTGGCCCTGACGTGGTTGTCGGATACGAGCTCAATCCCGTTCATCGCGGGGTCCAGCTCAACGAAGAAGACCCTTCTCCTGTATCTCTCAAGGTCGGTTCCCAAGAGCCGCATTGTGTTCCGGAGGTAGTCAACGGTTGTGCTCGTGAGGAGAAAGATGACGGTCCCGCCATTTTTGAGCCAGCCGGAGGCGAATATGTAGCCGATTAGGGGCTTCCCAGAGCCACCCGGCCCGCTTACCAGCGTTGAGGTGTTCGCAGGAAATCCCTCCGGAAGCACCTCCTCAAGCCACGGAACGCCAAGCTTCACGAGCACGGCATCACCCCCCATTAGGTTTCCCTAATTCCATGTGTGGGGTGAATTACACGAACTTTAAACCTTACGGACCAAGGATGGGTAATCATCAACGGGTTGCCAAAGGTTTAAAATTTCATTAGGGCAACCTAACAGAGGTGGAAGCATGGGATGGCTGGAAATACTAATGGAGGACATTCTAAGGCTCGCCAAGGAGAAGGGGTCCCCTCCAACGGTGGAGGACGTGATGAAGGACAGCGGGGTCACCAGGGAGGAGGTTATGGAAGCCGTCAAGGAGCTCGAAAGGAAGGGCCTTGCAAGGATGGAGGGGAAAGGAATAGTGCTCACGGAGAACGGAGAGAAGGCGGCAGAAGTCATCTACACATACCACAAAACGGTTGAGAGGCTGTTGGGTCACAGAACGGCGCATTCGCTGGAGCACATGGGGGACAGGATAGGCTACCTCAGGGGCGCCGAGCAGGCTAGACCCCTCAGCGGGTTCAGGGAGGGGGAGGAAGGCGTGGTTGCCTTCATGGACGTTGAGAACCCCAAGGTCATCGCGAGGCTCATGGGGGTTGGTCTCATTCCCGGTGCCAGGTTCAGGGTTTTAAGGAAGGGTGACGTTTACGTCGTTGAGGTCGGGGGAAGACTCGCTGTAGTTGATGGCCGGGTGGCTGAGAAGATTAAGGGGGTCCCAGCTAATGAGGGTTCTTCTGGTAGGCCAGCCTAACGTCGGCAAGTCGAGCCTGCTGAACGCCCTCACAGGGGCTAAAGTCATAATCTCTAACTATCCTGGAACCACCGTTGACATAAGCGAGGGGGAGACAATCGTAGGCGGCGAGAGGGTCACGTTTGTTGATACCCCCGGCGTGTACAGCCTGACGCCGTCAAGCGAGGAGGAGAAGGTAACCGACAGGATGATTCTTGAAGGAAACTACGACGCCGTTCTCCAAGTTCTCGACTCGACGGCCCTCGAGAGAGGGCTCATAATCACCCTTCAGCTCGCTGAGCTCGGTGTCCCGATGATTGTGGCCCTCAACTTCTGGGAAGAAGCCGAGAGGAGGGGGATTCTGATAAACAGGGGGCTCCTTGAAGACATACTCGGCGTTCCGGTCGTTCGGATTAACCCCGTTAGGGGAGAACTCGATGAGCTTCTCGAAAGACTTCCTGAGGCGAGGAGGTCCAGCTACTCCTTCACCTACGATGACCACATAGAGGAGGCCATATCGGAGGTTATGGGCAGGCTCAGATACGAGGGCAAACTTTCAAAAAGGGGCATTGCCGTCAAGCTCCTCGAAGGAGACCCGGTCGCAGGGGAGCTCTTTGGATTTCCGGAACTGGAAGAGATTAAGGGGAGGTTCAAAAGGGAGCATCCAAACATTGAGAGGGACATCATAGTCACGAGGGCCGGCTACGCATCGCTTCTGGCGGGGAGGGTAGAGAGGATAACCGGAAAGCCCTTCCGTTTGAGTCGCTTCGATGAGATTCTGATAAACAGCACACTTGGGGGACTCATCTTTACACTCCTCCTGTTTGGGGGAATGTTCGCGTCCCTTCTGTATCTGGGGGGATGGTTCCAGAACGTTCTAGGGGGATTGTTCGACAAGCTCCTAGGAGCGCTCCAGCCGTGGCTCTCGTCCAGGAGCTACTTCGTGAAGCTGGTCGTTGAAAACGCGCTGGTCGGACTCGCGGCGGGGATAAGCGTTGCCGTTCCATACGTGGGAATCTTCTATCTGATTCTAGCTCTCCTCGAGGACAGCGGTGTTCTGGCAAGGTTCGTGATAGTTCTCGACAGGCTCATGGGAAAACTTGGCCTCCCTGGAAAGGCCGTGATACCCCTGATGCTCGGCTTTGGATGCACCGTTCCAGCAATCAGAGCAACTAGGGTTCTGTCAGGCTTCCGGGACAGGCTGAAGGTAGCCGTTCTCTACATGACCGTTCCGTGCTCCTCCCGCGCCGGGATAATCTTCGGCGTCGTGGGTCACTACGCGGGTTCAATCTACGCCCTTGGAATCTATGCGGCGTCGTTCTTCCTCTTCGTCCTGACCGCAAAGCTTCTCAACGTGGTCATACCTCCTGAGGAGCACTACCTCATCGAGGAGCTTCCCCCCTACAGGAGGCCGCTGCTCAAGAACATGCTCGTAAAGGCGTGGGTCAGGATGGCTGACTTCGTTTACATCGTCATCCCCCTTCTCATCGGTGGGGGCATGCTCTACGGTGCAATCTCCTACTACAACTTGGTAAGTCCCCTCGTCAAGCCCTTCAGCTTTCTGACGGTTGGCTGGCTTCACCTGCCCCCCGAGACGATAATTCCCCTGATTTACGGCTTCCTCCAGAAGGACCTCGTCCCGGCAATGCTTGCAAACGCCCTCGGAACAACCGACTTCTCTGCGGTAATGAGCCCCCTTCAGCTCTTCACGTTCGGGCTCGCATCAACTTTCCAGATACCCTGCATAATAGCGTTCTCGATGCTCGCCAGGGAATTTGGAATAAAGAGGGCGCTCGTGATTGAGGCCGCAACGTTTGCCTACGGAATGCTCTGGGCCGGGATTATTGCGAGGCTCGTCTCCCTTTTCGTTTAGAGCCTCTCAATTCTCGTTGTCAGGTCAAGGGGAACCGCGTAGTAGGGCGAGCTGGTTACAATGATATCGGCAAGCTTCGCATAGTCCGCGATGTTCCCCGCGTTTATGTTTCCCGCCACGGCTATCTCGAGCGATGGGTTAATGGACCTCAACCTGGGAACGAGCTCTCCGAGCTCTTCGAGGGAAAAGTGGTCCAGCAGAAGCACATCAACCTTCCGCGCATACTCCAGAGCCTCTTCTGCTGTTCTGGGCTCAAGCTCAACCTTACGAAGCGACATCAGCTTCCCCGGTCGGGCCACCTGGAGGTGGTTCTGGGTTATCAGCACGGAATCGCTGAGGGAATTCCTGTGAACGTCTCCCCCACCGACCCTGACGGCCTTCAGCTCGAAGTAGCGCATCCCAGGGTGGGTTTTTCTCGTTGTGGCGATGATGACGTCCGGATTCACCTTCCTCGCGAGCTCAACGAGCTTTCCAGTCTCGGTCGCTATCGCGCAGGTTATGGAAAGGAAGGTCTGACTAACGCGCCAAACCTTGAAGAGCGTCCTCAGGTCACCTTCCGCCCACAGGAGGGCTGAACCAGTATCAAATCGCTCCCCGCTTGGCACAAAACCGGTTTTCAGACCAAGAGTGCTGAGGAAGTCGGAGAGCTCCTCAGTGCAGGCCGCAATTCCCGGTTCCCTTGAAACTATGCTCATTCTGCCCAGACCCCTGACCCCAAGCAGCTCAACGGTTTCGTCGAAGTACGGGCAGTCCTCCCAGAGATATAGCTCAAACAGCCTTATCGAGTTCATTTTACCACCCTCAGGGCTTTCGCTTTAAAGATGGCGTAAAACCTCTCACCGGGCCTTATCTTGAGCAGTTCAACGGCGTTCGGCGTGACAACCGCACGAAACGAGAGACCGTCCGAGACAAGCGAGAGCCAGACGAGCTGGCCGCGCCTCTCCATCTCCGCTACCTCGACGGGGACAACGTTCTGGGCAGAGCATTCCTTGGGCTCTCTGGCGAGTATTATCTCCTCGGGCCTGAGCGAGAGCGTTGCTTCCCCTTCCGCCTCGTCCGCGGTGTAGAGGATTACGTCCCCGACCCTCACGGCAGTCAGGCCGTCGCTCCTTTCTTCAACCCGTCCCCTGAGCAGGTTCGTGCCAACGAAGCTCGCTATGAACTCGTCTCCGGGTCGCGAAAAGACCTCCTCTGGCGTTCCGAACTGAACTATCCTCCCGTCGCGCATCACGGCAACGTGCTTTGCCAGGGCGAAGACGTCCTCGAAGTCGTGGGTAACGTGGATTACCGTCGTGCCGTGCTTGCCGATGACAAGTCTAACGAGGGAGCGTAGCTCCTCCCGGGTTTTCGTGTCAAGGGCGGAGAAAGGCTCGTCCATGAGGAGGACCTTGGGTCCGACGATTAGGGCCCTCGCTAAAGCTACTCTCTGCTGCTCCCCGCCGCTCAGCGTTCCGGGCTTTCTGTGGAGGAGGTGGTCGATGTGCAACTCCTCGGCAATCTCCAGGACTTCCCTCTCAATTTCTCCCCTGGAGAGCCTTCTCTTTTTTAAACCGAAGGCTATGTTGTCGAAGACGCTCATGTGCGGGAAGAGCATGTAGTCCTGGTAGACTATGCTCATTTCCCTTCTCTCAGGAGGTTCCCTCGTTATGTCCCTGCCCTCAAGGGCTATTCTGCCAGAGGAGAGGGGGTAAAATCCGGCTATTGCCTCAAGGAGGACGGATTTTCCGGCCCCGGTCGGTCCAATCACGGTGAGATAGTCCCTTCCCTTAACGGAAAACGAAACCCCCCGCAGGTGAAAGTCTCCAACGCTCAGGGTAAGGTTCTCAACTTCCAGCAACTTTGCGACCCCCCTCCAGCCACTCAAAGAGCAGTATCGCCGCGAATGATACCAAGACGAGGACTATTCCGCTGGTTATGGCCATTCCAAGGTTTCCGTATGATAGGTTGAGGTAGAGGGTTATCGGCAGTGTCTCGGTTCTCATGTAAGTCCCGCCGGCGAGTATCAGCACGGCACCGAAGGCGCCCATTGAGCGGGCAAAGGCTATTATTGTTGAGGCAAATAGTCCTCCCCTTGCCATCGGAAGAACCACCCGAATGAACGTCTCCAACTCCGAGTAGCCGAGACTCCTGGCTACGAGCTCGTAGCGTCTGCTTATCCCCTCGAAGGTTGTGTATATGACGCGAACCGCGAAGGGAAGCGCCGTAAAGAACTGGGCAACGACTATCCCGAGCTTAGTAAAGGCAACTTGAACGCCGATGTCGGCCGCAGCCCTACCAACGGGAGTACTGCCAAAAAGCAACAGCAGTGCAAGGCCCAGCACGAGCTCAGGAAACGCCATAGGAAGGTCTATGATGGACTTCACTGCGCTCTTTCCTCTGAACTCAAAGCGGGAGAGTGAATATCCTATCGGAACCCCAAAGAGGACAACCAGGAGCGTCGCTGTGACCGACGTCAGTAGAGACAGCCTAAGGGAAAACAGGAGCTCCGCTGAGCGCAGGGAGCGCACAACTTCGCTGGGGCTGGGAACGAAGAAAAGTGTCGCCACGGCCAAAAACAGGAAAGCAGTAAAGAACAGCGTGAGGCCTATCGAGACCTTTCTGAAGCTCAGCCGCTCCAAGGCTTAAACCCCCACTCCTCCCAGATTGAAGTATGGTTCGCTATGAACTCGTTAAGAGCCTCAGCAACCGTCAGATGACCGTCCTTTCTAGCACAGACCGTCACAGCAGTCGGAATTGTTTTTATTGAGTTCTCATCGGGAGGTATAGGAATGACCTGAACCTTTCCCCTGGCCTGGGCCCACGTTACGGTGTCCTCCCACGCTATGGCCGCATCAGCCTGTCCGGTGGCGATGTAAACGAGCAACTGGTTGACGGTCGGAGCGTACGCGATTACGTTCCTGCTAACATTGCCCCATATCCCCGCGTTCTTGAGTATCTTCTCCGCAACCCTTCCAATGGCGCAGGCCTTGGGGTCACCGAGCACAACCTTGACGCCCGGTTTCGCGAGGTCGCGGAGGGACTCCACGTGAGCTGGATTGCCCTTAGGGACTATGATGACCGGTATGTGCTTTGTCACGTTGATGATGGTGCCGTTTAGTATGTAGCCCCTCTGGGCGGCCTCCTCAAGGTAATAGTATGAGCCCGGCACGAAAACGTCACAGCCGCAGGAGGTCTCAAGAATCCCGAAAATCTCCCCGCTACCCCCATACCTCACCTCGACTTTTGCTCCAGTTTCGTTCTCGAAGAGGCTTATAATCTCGTTCATCGGCTTCATAAGACCCGCTCCGGAGCAGACAACGACAGTCTGCCCCGAAAACCGCTTTGTTGCTTCCTGCTGGTGACCTCCGGAGGCGATGCAACCGGCCGCAACAGCGGCACCTAGAACAACGAAGACCAAGGCGAGGGCAGTAATTCCCTTCATGGAATCACCCGATGAGTGGTTCGGGATTCGAATTTAAACATTTGCGTAAACAAAAAAGTTTTCTGTAAATAAAAATGTTTTCCAGCTCTGCGAGACCGTTAAAAAGACCCCCGCGAACTTAGTCCGGTGGTGGCGATGTTCTGGCTCAAGACAAGAATCATCGAGGGCAAAGGTTCTCTTGAGAAGCTCAGGAAGGAGGCGAGCGGGCACGAGAGGGTTCTTATTCTGGCCAGCAACTCGATGAAAAAGCACGGCTTCCTGAGCGAGGCGGAGGATTACGTTAGGGAAGCGGGAGCGGAGGTCCTGTCCATAGCCGGCCTTCCAGCGGAGCCGAGCGTGGAAACGATAGAGGAGTTTCTGCCGAAGGTGAGGGAGTTTAAGCCGGACCTGCTGATAGCGCTCGGCGGTGGAAGCGTGATAGACACGACGAAAGCGCTGAAGGTCTTCTACGATGCCCCCGAGCTGAACTTCGAGGAGATAGCCTTCATGGACCGCTTTTCAAAGCCCAAACCTGTTCCAAAGCTGAAGACTAAGCTCATAGCGATTCCCTCGACGAGCGGTGCCGGGAGCGAAGTCTCCGGAGCGAGCGTTCTGAAGAAGGGCGGAATCAAGTACAACATCGTTACGCCGGAGATAGCGCCTGAAGTGGCTATACTCGACCCTCGCTTACCGATGACGATGCCGAGGGAAGTGGCGCGAAACTCCGGGTTGGATGTGCTCGTCCACGGGATAGAGGCTTACACAACCAAGGTCGCCAACGACTTCAGCGACGCGATGGCTATCAAGGCGATAAAGACCGTCTTCAGCTACCTTGAGAGGAGCCTCGAAGGCGACGAGGAAGCGCGCGAAAAGATGCACTACGCCTCTACAATGGCCGGAATCGCCTTCCTCAACGCGCGCCTCGGTCTCTGCCACGCTATGAGCCACAAGGCTGCTTGGCTCGGTCCGCACGGACTTCTCAATGCCATATTCCTGCCCTACGTCATGGAGTTCAACGCCGGGAGAAGCGACTACGCGAGGAGGCGCTACGACGAGATAGCGAGGGAGCTCGGACTGAAGGACTGGAGGGCGCTGGTTGATGCCGTCAGAGAGCTGAACGAGCGGACGGGCGTTCCGAAGCTGAGCGAGCTCGTCGATGAAGAAACCTTCATGGCGAGGCTCGACGAGATGGCCGAGAAGGCCTACCGCGACGGACTGGTGTTCTTCAACCCGGTTGAACCAAAGCCGGAAGAGATAAGGGAGCTGTATTTGAAGGCCTTCAGGGGAGAGTAAAGGGAAAAGCAGGAGTTCAGCCAACTTTTACCTTCTTTTCTCCCCCGTTCTCGACCTCCCGAATCTTCCCGCCCTTCATGACCTCGACGATGGCCAGGCTGAGTATCGCCAGGAAGAGGTAGATTCCGGCGGAGGTTCCGAAGAGCACCTCGTAGGCCTTCGTCGTCGGTATCTTTATCCTAACCCACGAAGGGGCACCGGGCGGATGGAAGAGGATGTAGTAGGTGCTCATCACGGTTCCGGCTATAGCCGGTCCCCACGTCGAGCCGAAGTTCCTGAACAGGCTGTTGGCACCGGTCGCGACGCCCATGACCCTCGGCGGAACGCTGAAGACGAGGATGTTGATGAAGGAGATGTTCATGAGCGTTATTCCCGCCCCAACGTAGGTTATCATCCCCACGAAGGCCCAGAGGTGGTTCGGGGGAAACTGGGGAGCGTACTTTGCCAAAACGGCGAGGCCAGAGCTGGCCACAAGTGAGCCGACTATCGCGAGTGGCTTGGCGCCGATTTTGGGCATCAGCCTGCCTGCCAGGGGGGCGATGATTAGCATGACGCCCGCCATCGGAGTCATAAGCAGACCGCTGTCGAGTATGCTCTTGCCGAAGCCGTAGGGTGGCTTCATCTGGAAGATGTAGGTGTTCGCCTGGCTCATCATCGAGATTCCAAAGGCCGCAAACATGATTCCGAGGTTCACTATGGCTGGATTTCTTGCCGTCACGACGTCAAGTGGGACTATCGGGTTTTCAACCCTTTTCTCCCACAGAACTAGCAGGACCGCGCCAACTATCGAGACCGCAAAGAGGATAAGCGTCTCTTTGGCAGTCCAGCCGACGTTTGGGGCACGCGTTACCGCTACAAGGGCCGGAACGACGGCCCAGATTAGGAACAAAGCTCCGGGCCAGTCGAGCTTTCCGGGGTTGATGTAGCGACTCTCGCGGAGTATCTTCCACGCGAGGATGAACATCAGGACCGCGAAGGGAGCCGCCGAGTGGTACGTCCAGCGCCAGCCCCAGTGCTGGGTAACGTAAGCTCCGAGGGGGAGGGCTATGACCATACCGACGCCGAACATCGCGCTTATCATTCCCTGAACCTGGGGCACCATCTCGGGCGGAAACTCCTCGCGGACGAGGCTGAACGCTAACGGGAATATCGCCATTCCAAGCCCCTGAATTGCCCTGCTGAAGAGCAACCAGCGGAAGCTCGGTGCGAAGCCGTTGAGGATAACGCCCAAAGTGTAAAAACCGAGGGCGACCAGAAAAATCTTCTTCTTTCCGTACATGTCGCCGAGCTTTCCGAAGATGGCGGCGCTCACGGTTCCGACCAGGAGGTATATCGTCAGAACCCAGCTGACGTCGTTCGGGTTTATCGCGAACTCCTTTTGAATCGTCGGGAGCGCGGGGGTCAGCATCGCTTCGGTGTACATAACGAGCAGAGGAAGGATGACAACGACGAGCATGGCCCTCTTTGCGTATTTAAGGTCGTAGGTTTCTCCGTTCTTCGTGACGTTCAT
>NZ_JAMONU010000095.1 GCF_027066465.1 Thermococcus sp. | reverse complement strand
TCCCCAATCCATGGGCGCGGAGGACTTCGCCTACTACCTCCAGCGCGTTCCCGGGGCGTTCCTGGCACTCGGAATAAGGAACGAGAAGAAGGGAATAATCTACCCGCCGCACCATCCAAAGTTCAACGTGGACGAGGACGTCTTGTATCTTGGAACGGCTATGGAAGTCGCATTGGCCCTCGAGTTCCTCAAGTGAGTTCTTTTCCGACAACCTTTATCTTTCCCAGCTCCTCAGCACCAAAGCTCTCAGTCCCCTCCGGAAGAACCGTGAGAACTTCCGAGAAACCAAGACTTCTGGCCCTCGCGAGAACCGGTTTAACGTCTTCAAGCCAGCCCCGCAGAAACATTGCGGCACCATTCCTCCCCGGCAGGTTTCTCAACGCGTAGTACGAGCCTCCGCTTCTGCCCGTTTCCACCGTGTAGTGAATTCCGGCGATGCTGTCCCTAACGGCCGAAAAGAAAACACTGCACGAGCTTTGAAACCTTCCAGCTATCAGCTCCAAATCCCTGACCTCCTCCCACGTAAAGCTTGCGGGTATCACGCTTCCACTCCCGCCAGTGCACACCCTGACGAGCTTCCCCCAGAACAGCTCCACATTAAAGCCGAGCTTCTCGTAGAAGCCCTCTGCCTCTTTGTCGGGCTGAACAGTCATCAGTTCCGCTCCCCTCTCACGGGCAACCTCTTCAACGAACTCCATTAAGGCCGTTCCAATTCCCCTGCCCCGGTAGGCCGGATGAACCTCGATAACGTCAACATGGGCTATGTTCCTGAGCCTGCCCAAAATCGGCTCCTCCGAAAAGAACACTTCGACCTCTCCAACGACCTTGCCGTCGAGTTCAGCAACGGCCGCCATCTGGTCATCGAGCAGGAGGTTGTTGAGATGAACCGCAAGGGTCTCAACTGCCATCCAGGGACCGCCCTGAGCGTAGCGCTCGTAAAGGCTACCGACCACATCTCTTCCGTATGTGTGGAGTTCAACTATTTTCCCAACGTCGTCAAGGGTCGCCGGGCGGATTCTCATCGTCCTCACCCAGGTAGCCAAACTTCTTGAGGATGTGCACTACCGCCTCCGCCCCGCCGTCTCCGTAGGGCTTCTCGGTAACGTAGTCGGCTTTCTGCTTGAGGCTCTCGGGGGCCTGGGCAATGGCAACGCGGTAGCCGACAACTCTAAAGGCATCGAGGTCGTTCTCGCCGTCACCGACGTGGGCAACTTCGTCCGGCTTTATTCCGAGGAACTCGCAGGCCTTCTCTATCCCGGTCCCCTTGTTAATCCAGGGCTTCTTCACGTGGATTGCGAAGCCCGAATCCACGGCCACCAGGTTAAGCCCCAGCTCCTCTATGATTTCCCTGACGGCCTCAACGGGAACCGTTCTCCTTATAACGAGACCAGCCTTCCGCTCCATCGTCGAGTAGCTCAGCTCTGCCCCAGGATGGCGTTTCTTCAGCTCGCTCCAGAGTATCCACTCCTCGTCCATATCGGTCAGAAAAACGCGCTTCCTCATCGTTCCCTCGCCCTTCAGCGAGAGCGCCCCGCCGTCTTCAGCTATGACCGGTCCGCTCGTTCCTATGAAAACGGCCGCGGCTTCAGCGAATGGAACGGAGTTCCCAGTGACCAGCATGACCGGAACGCCGAGCTTCTCGGCGAGCCTTATAGCCTTCAGGGCGTCGATGCTCAGCGTCCTGTCTCGGTACGTTATCGTGCCGTCTATGTCGAGGGATATCGCCTTAATCCTCATTCTCTCACCCGAAGACGGGAAAGGTTGCGGGAATATAAGGCTTTGCTTTCAGTGGTCCTTCATGATTTCCCTCAAAACACTGGTCGCATAGACACCTTTCGGGAGGAAGAAGCGGAAGCACATTCCGGTTCCGGGGACGTAGCCGTAGGTCATACCTACTGGGCGGATTAGAAGTTCCCGCCTTCCACCGGGTTCTGCCATCGGCCTCGGGAGCCTTTTGAATGTCTCAAGGGTTATTCCTTCCTCCTCGAGAATTTCCCCCTCAAGTTCGCCGGGAATTCCATTGGCTCTCCTCATCGCGAAGCCGAAGAGCGGGCCCGAAACCATCGCCTCGCCTCTTCTCACCTTCTCACGAACGAAGTTGATGTTCGTCTCGGTGACGCGATATGTTCTGTCGCGGTACGGGATTCCCCCCTTTACCTGAACCACTATATCGCCGACGAGCGGTTCGCCGAGAAGTAGCTCTTCAATGCGCCTTGACAGGTAGAGGTTGAAGAGGTAACTCTGGTATGAGTGGATGAAGATGCGCATTATCGGGAGCGGGAGGGACAGGAAAGCCTTTTTCCAGCTTCTGGTTTTCCTGTAGGTGTAGAGCAGAGTTCTCTCGTAGCGGAGGAAGCGCGGGAACTCCTCCAAGGCCCTACCAACGTCTCCCGTCTCCCAGAAGTTCTTTCTGGCTTCATCACCCTCCATGCTCCCGTCGGCGTAGCCGAGAAATATTTTAGCGGCCTCCTCAAACTCTCCCTGAAGGAGGAGCTTTCCAATCAGATGGTTCACAACCCTCTTTTCACCGAAGCGCTGGTAGCCGAAGTAGTTGGGGAAGCCACCTTTCTCGCGGAGCTCCCTGATTATCTCCTTAGCCCTTTCAAAGGCGTCCTCGCTAACGTCCCTGACGATTATCCTGAACCTGTTGCCGAGCAGGTGGCCGAGTTTAATGAACCTCCCGTAGGATATGAACCTCAGCTCAACGTCCCGGATTTGAACCGACTCAACTTTCTCCTTAGCCTCGGCGGGCACGCTTATGTACTGGTAGGTTACCGCGTGCCTGTCCTTCGTTCCGGCGAAGCCAATCTCGCGGTGGCTTATCCCGGCGCGCTTGGCAACCTCCTTAATAACCGCCATCGTGTCCCAGTTTCGCTTTTTGAGGAGGAAAATCGCGTGCTTTTTTCCCTCAAAAATCTGGGGGAGTGGTTCCTCGATAACAACGAAGTCCTCGGGAAAGACCTTGATTCTACCCCCTATCCCGGGCTTCTCGCTCAGGTGCCGGAACCGAGAGAAGAACTCGCGGTAGTCCATCCCTCACACCAGCTTGAGATGGCCGGTAACCCTGTCAACCAGCTCCTCCGGACCGGGTCCGATGGCGAGAACGGTAACCGTTCCGGGCGGAATTTCCGTTAGTCCGGCATCTCTTATGAGCGCCGTCGGAAGTCCAAGCCTTTCCGCCTTTTCCTTGAGCTGGAACAGCTCCTCAAGGTTCTCCGCCTTGACGACGACCTTCTTCTGCCCCTCGCTGAACCACGCTTTAAACCACTCTGGCTTTTCCTTCTGAGCCTTAAACGCCGCCGTAACTGCACCGTGAGCAACTTGAACTGCGAACTTACCCTTGCTGAGCTTCAAATCTTTCCGCGAGACTATAACCTGCTTGTACTTGAACACGCTCATGGGAGAAAAGAGGAATGGAGAATTTAAAAAGGTAGCTGGGCTTCAAAGCTCAAGCTCTTCCTCCTCTTCCTTCTTGGGAAGCCCTCCTGGACGCCTCTGCTTCTTTCTCAGCACCTTCTGCTTGAGTCTCTCAAGCTGGCTGTAGTAGTTGTAGGCGACTGCGCCTGCAACGAGGGTTGTAATCAGGAACAGCACTGTGAGGGGCTTCCACGGGTTGCTCTGGTTTTTCGGCGGGAGGTACTGGGAGACAACGCCCGCTATCTGCTCAGCCAGGGGAGTTGCGTTCTCCATCTTGGCGAGGGTCTGGTTTATGTACTGCGGAAGCTCGTCGGGCTTCGGCCAGACTTTGACCTCTTTTACGATGACTTTGGGCGGTATGCTGTTAATTGTCACGAGGTTTCCGAGGGTAATCCTGTGCTCGTTCCCAAGCGGGTCGTAGTAGATGAGAACCCCGCTCACGTGGGAAAGGTTCTCGGCTGTAACCTTGAGGTCTGTCACGACGGTTTTCTTCTCACCGGCCTTTATGTCCCCAACTTTAAGGACGCTCGCCCCCTTAACGCCCTTTGGCAGCGTTAGATAGAGGGTCGCGTTCTTTACGAACTCGTACGCCGGGTTGCCGCTGGATGCACTTATGGTTACGGCAAGCTTGACGGTCTGGTTTGGCTTGGCCGTGACGTAGGTTCCCCACGTTCCGTTGTAAGCGGCCGCATTGAAGGTCAGCTGAGGAATTCCGTAGACGATTACGTTTGTAAGAGGAGCGGAGTAGACGGTCTTCATTTTGCCAGTTTCAAGGCTCTGGTCGTCGTAATACGTTACCATGACCTTTCCAATATCAAATTTTCCAACGTTTAAGGGTTTTAGAACATAAACAAGCATTGGAAGCTTTGTAAAGGCAGGAAGGGTGTTTATCTGCCAGCTTTTGGTCATGCTCACGAGCTTGAAGCCGCTGGGAATTGGAGCGGCAACGTTGAGCTGGTAGGCGTCGCCTCTGCCGAGGTTCTCAACCCCTATTGAAAGGACTATGTCCTGCCCAACGAGAACCTGCTTTGGAACGGCGGTTATGTTGACCGTAACGTTCGCCGACCTGAGTATCGGGACCACCTCAGCGTTGATTGGTCCGTATATTCTCACGAGAGCCCTCTTATACTGAGGCTCAGCCCTCTGAACTGACACCATAAAGGGTGAGCCATCCACGACTCTTGGAAGGCCGCCGACCTCAAGGGTGTAGGTGCCGATGGTTTTGTTCTCCCTGTAAACGGTCATCCTTACCATGTCCGGAATAACTGAAACGAGCTGGAAGTAGTAGCTCGTTCCGTTGTCCTTTATCTGGAGCTTCTCCCCGGTGTAGAGGAGACCGTCGTAGAGAAGGGTTGTGCTCACCTCAGGGGTCTGAGCAGTGCTCTGCTGGGCTTGGTTCGGGCTTACTATTCTGAGATTCGTCGTCGCAACTCTTGGAACGTAAAGGTTTATCACGGCACCCTGGTTTGACGTCACATTCACGACTTCAATGTAGAGGTAGTTGATGTAGGAGTGTATGCTGTCAATCTGATAGGAAACTCCCCTTGCTTCTCCCTTAGGTATGCTGAGGGTGTACTGCGCTCCGTATGGCATCGTGACGAGGAACGTTGCACCGGTGGAGGAAACCGACTCGAGTTTGACCTTTATTGGGGGAAAGCCCTCTGGAAGGGTAAACTGAGTTCCAACGGGAATCGCCTTGTTGGAGTACAGCTTCGTAAGGGGAGAGCTTATCGTGATTATTATGCTCTTGGTATCGGAGCGTATCCAGTTGAGGGTAACGTTGAGCATTACGTTGGTGGGCGATGGATACACAAGGGACTGAGAGATGTTAAGAACGGCCGTCTTCGTTCCCTCCGGCCCAGTAACCTGAAGGTAAACCTGCGTCCAGGCGAGGTTCACATCGACGAAGGTCACGTTGTAAGGCCCTAGGATGGCTTTATCACCCAGTTCGAGGGAGATACCGCTGATGCTCGCGTAAGTCGGGACCGTTGCGGCTTTTACACCGGGGATAAAGCCCAGTGACAGAACCATAAAAGCCATCAGGATTATAGCCACGGGTTTCCTCATTCCCACTACCTCCACGGGTATGTTAAACTGGTCAGCCTAACTCAAAAAGGGAAGGGAGGTATAAAGGCCTTACGGTGTGAGCCTCTTCCTGTCCCTCGGGAACAGGATAACCTCCCTGATGTTCGGAAGGTTGAGCATCTGCTTTATCAGCCTCTCCGCTCCAAGGCCGAAGCCGCCGTGCGGGGGCATCCCGTAGCGGAAGGCCTTGAGGTAGAACTCAAAGCTGGCCGGATTGAGCCCCTTCTCCTTTATCTGCTCGACGAGAACGTCAGCGCGGTGCTCCCTCTGGCCGCCTGATGTTATCTCAACCCCCCTGTACTCCAAATCGAAGGCCCTGCAGATTTCAGGCTTATCGTCGTATTTCATTATATAGAAAGGCTTGGCCTCACTCGGATACTTGTAAATGAAGTAAAGCGGGGCGTTCTCGTTCTCCATCATGTACTTCCCGAGGAGCCTCTCCCCTTCGGTGTCTATATCTTCGCCCCATGGGATTTCCTTCCCGAGGTCGGCGAGAATTTCAAGAGCCTTATCGTAGCTCAGCCTCGGGAACGGGAGCTTCGGCTCCTCCAGCTCAAAGCTGAGGGTTTCGAGTTCCTTCGCGTTGTGCTCGCGGACGTAGTTGATTGTATGGGCCACGAGCCTCTCGAGGAGCTCCATTACCTCCTCCTCACTCTCGATGAAGGCCATCTCCGCGTCGATGCTCCAAGCTTCGTTTAAATGGCGCGTCGTGTTGTGTTCCTCCGCCCTGAAAATCGGCGCTATCTCGTAAACCCTGTCCAGTCCAGAGGCCATCATCATCTGTTTGTAGAGCTGGGGACTCTGGGCTAAGAAGGCATCCTTCTCGAAGTACTTCATGGGAAACAGTTCCGTTCCTCCCTCTGTGGCGGTGGCTATAATCTTGGGCGTGTGAATCTCGATGAAGCCGTTCTTGTGGAAGAAATCCCTGACCGCCTTGAAAACGTTCGAGCGTATCTTGAAAATCGCCATTACCTCAGGCCTTCTGACGTCCATAAAGCGGTTATCCAGGCGGGTGTCGAGCTCGGCCTTGACTTTACCGGTCGGGTCGAGGGGTAGAGGTGTTTCCGCCCTGCTGAGGACCTCGAGCTTCTCCGGGAGAATCTCAAAGCCGAGCTTCGCCTTGGGCGTGAAGTTTACAATTCCCTCGACCGCGACGACGTCTTCACTGTTGAGCTTCGGAATGAGCTTGAATATCTCGGGGTCAACCTTCTTCTTCGGGGCGGTAATCTGGACTATTCCCTCCCTGTCCCTGAGCCAGAGGAACTTTATTCCACCCAGGTCCTTGACTTCCAACACCCAGCCGGCAACTTTAACGCGCTGGCCGTTGAGTTCTTCGGTTATCTCGCTCGAGTAGTGCGTCCTGTACATGGCCATCCCCAGAAGGAGTAGGGGCGAGCTTTTAAAGGTATTCGATGCACGGGGGAGAAACGAAGAAACCGAAGAGGGGGTCAGACAAACGAAATCTTGACTTCCTTCCCGACTATCTGGCTCAGGACGCTCTCGAGTATCTCGGGCTTTTCTGGAAGCTTCTTCTTGTCTCTGCCGAAGACGAGGACCTTGTAGTAGGTTTCACCGCCCGGCCTGTAAACGACGTTGACGCCGAAGACACCGGCCGGATAGAGCAGGTCGGAGGCGAGCTTCTTGAGTTCATCGGTGGTCTCGGCCTTCATGCCCTCTATTACTCTAACGCGCTTTCCAAGCTCCCTTATGAGAACCTTTATGTTCTTCCCGCCCTTGCCGATGGTTATCGGGACGTCTCCCTCTCCGACGACGATAACGATAAGGTCCCCGGCTTCGACGGCCTTCTTGAACTCGATATCAACGTCGCCGAGGAGCTTGTAGAGTAAGCGTGCAACCTTAACGTCCAGCTCGGAGATTATACCCTCCTGGAGCTTTTTCTCGTCAGCGGGGCAGAGAATATCGTCGGTTTTAAGACAAACCTCACAGATTGGCGCCTTCACGTTCTCACCTCCTTAGAATGACCTTGATAGGCTAACCCTTAATTCAGGAAGCCCTTTAAAAAGGTTATTATGCGGCCCAAAAGGAGAAGAACTCAAAGCTCGCCCTCGATTTCCCGCCGAATTCTCTCGATGAACTCAACGGTAAAGCGGTGCCTGTCCTCGGCGATGCGCTTCGCGGTTTCGGTGTACATCAAATCCTTGAGCTTGAGTATCTTATCCTCAAAGTGCCTGAGAGAAGTCTCGATATCTCTCCCGTGCTCACCGGAGTACATGAAAACGCGTGCAATTCCTATGGCCCCTATCGCGTCGAGCTTGTCCGCGTCGCTGAGTATCTTTGCCTCGAGCGTTCTCGGTTCGGGGCCCTTCGAAAAGCGGTGGGCCTCGATTGCGTGAGCCACTGCCTCGACCTTCTCCTCGGGATATCCCAGACTCCTGAGAAACTGTCTTGAAATCCTCGCCCCCTCGGCGGCGTGGTCTTCAACTTTGCCAGCGTCCTCAAGGGGTCTCGCTATGTCGTGAAGGAGAGCCGCCAAAGCAAGAACCTCGAGGTCCGCCCCTTCCTCCCTGCCTATGTGCATGCAGAGGTTGAAAACCCTCTCGACATGGCTGAAGCCGTGCGTTCCTTCCCTCTCAAAGAAGCTTTTGGCAAACTCCCTAGTTCTTTCAATGAGCGCCAGGGACTCCTTCGAAAAAACGTCTTCCAGCTTCACGCTCTCACCGGATGGAAAAAATCAGAAGGGCTTAAAGGTTTTACCTTTGTTCGCCTAATTCTCTCTCAAACTGCTTTTTCTCCTTGAGAAGGTTTACCCCTTCCGTGAAGACGTGTCCTCCCGCGACCTCATCCTCTTTGGTAAACTCCCATCCCTCACCGGTTTCGTAGCGACCGGTCTTCATCACGTGGCCCATTTCAAGGAGAAGGTTTTTCATGGCCTCGTTGCCGGTGAGAAGGGGTCCTTTAATCGTTCTGGCGGCCTTTACAATCCCCCTCTCAACGTAAAGCCTCCAGGAAGTTCCTCCATTGTGAACCCGAAGCTCTCCCGTGTAGGACGTCAGAAGTCTCAGGAGTCCTTCCAAGTCCCACCCAGGTATTTCCTCACTTAAAACCGCGCTTTCAACCCGTATATCTGGTTTCTCGGCAAGAATGTCGCTTACAGTCGCCTCATACAGCTCCACGACCCTCACTTTCTTAGTTCCTGCAATACGTGAAATCTCCCGCAGCGCTTCCTCTCCCTCAAGAGTCTCGCCGGTGATTATATCTTCAACCATCGCCCCCACAATCTTCCCGGAGGAGACGACCACGTAACCCGTCTTGAGACCCTCACCATCTTTCCATGAAGCCTTAAGGTAACCCTCTTTAACCCTGTTGAGCAACTCCTGGGTACTCTCAAAGTCCACAACAACACTAACGAACTTCCCCGGGAGCATACTGCATCACCTTCAAATGGAAAATAAAACTGAAGGCCCAAAATCAAAGCATTGAGGCAACTTTCTGGGCATTCCTCTTCAGGTAGATTCTCACGAGACCAAGGTTTACCTTCGGGTCAGTTAGAACGGTCAAAACTGCGTTTTCACCGGCTTCGACCGTTATAATTTTTCCCTTGGGGGCCTCGAGAGTCACCATGTCTATTGCCTCTTCGTGGAAGACTTCCTTCGATACGTTGAGCGAAGTTCCATAGATTGTCGCAACCATCGCGGCAACGCTCTCAACGTCTATCGTCCTGTCACTCGCCTGGCCCTCTATAAGGAGACCATCTTTACTTACTATCGCCACTCCTCTGACCCCATCAACCCTAAGCAGGTCGGCTATGACGTTTTCAAACATATTACATCACCCCAGTATCAGGAGGTCTACCTCTACGTGTTTGTCGCTAACCCTTATTTCTTTTATGAGTGCGTTCTTCCCGCTGAACTTCTTTATGGCAACGGCTATTGCGTTGGCCATCGGGTAGAGAACAGGTTTCATTCCCTTCTTTTCCAGCAACTGGAGTGAGTAGAGGTCCATTGGATTGTCAAGTTTGAGGGTAACTTTGTTGCCATCAACTATTATCTCCCCTTTCTCAGCAAATCCAAGGGTGTTTATCATGACCTCCGTGAAGCGGTTGAGCAGCTCTTGGGGGTCATTGCTGCCCTCGAAGTTAAGTCCGTACTCCTCCATCATCGTGCTGAGTAGTTCTTCGCCTATTGAGTTTCCGAGGCCCTTTGCCCCGGCCCCAAGCACCTTGTAAATCCCGTACAGTATCAGGTTATTAATTTTTGTAGCCATCTCTTCAGACCTCTCATTCATCCTTTCCACGACCTTCGCCTCCGTCATGGGGAGACATCCCCCATTGTATGTTTGTTGGTATTTAAATATTTTTCCAAATTTTTATAAATATAGCAGGAGGCGATTAACAATGTGTAACAATTTAATATAAGATTTATTATCGAATATTCGGAAAAGATTTCAGAGCGTATATTTAAACTGTCAAAAGATAACCAGAGTCTTGAAGCTAAAATGAAACTAAAACCAGAGGACGTTGAGAGAATAAAGCGATTAAGGGCCTGTGGGCTTAAGGTTTCGGAGATAGCCAAGATTATGGGTGTCTCGGAGAGAAGGATATTCCAAGTCCTAAAAGCCGGAAAAGTTGAAATTCCGGGGCGAAAAAAGAAAAAACTTCCGAAAGAAGCCGTTGAAACGATTCTAGAGCTGAAGAAACGGGGATTTGGAATAACCTCAATAAAGAGGGAGCTCGAGCGAAGGGGGATAGTGGTCTCCCGTTATAAAATTTGGAACACAATAAGGGAGCACGAAATGAGGACACTCCAGGAGCACCTAAAGAGGAGTTTCTCAAAGTATGACCGGGTGTTTTTAATCGCGATTCTCTCAATAGTCGTCAGGCGAAGGTGCCGGTACAAGTTTCTAGTTGTAACAAATATGAACGAATGCAGTGCGTATTTCTGGACAGTGAAGAGGGGGCTCACAATAGATGACGTAATCTCAATCATGGATGGTATCCTAGCGGATGAAATTCAGCAGGGATTTTCTATACTGGTTTACCTCTCCAAAGTTCCGCCCATAGCTCCAACAAAGGGATGCGAAAACAAGCTAACGAAACATTTGACAAGGCTCGGAGTTGCCTACGCCTGGATTGAACATCCTCTGGTTAAAAAGACCCAGAGGCGGATTGCACGCAAGATACGGGAAGAACTGGAGAAGGAAAATCCGAAAAACATTGAGGAATGGATAAACTCGATTGGCATAAATATTTTTAAGAGGGAATGCTTCTCATTCATCTCTGAGCTCTCGAGGTGGGATAAAGATGGGGATACTGGACAGGATTAAATCCCTCCTTGGGTCTAAAACTGAAGAGGAAATCCGGGATTTTAAAGAACTGCTCAAAAAGAAGTTCAGCTTCGAGGACTTTCTGTACGCAACAACGGAGGGTCTTCCGATAATGGGAACCTTCCCAAACTATGAGGAGCTATCCGCAAAGGTTCCAGAGATACTCAAAAGTATATCAGAGCTTGAATCATCGAGTTTCTACTCAATAATCACCGGGGAATACGTCTATACTCTGGTTCAGGTCTCCAGCGAAGTCCTCATGCTAGCCAAGGGTCTTGAAATTTTGGGTGAGGAAGACGTTCAGGAACTAATAGAGAGGAGCAGAAAGGAACTCGGAATTTAACCCAGCCGCCAATCAACGTAACCCTCAAGCGTCTCAAGAACACTCCCGTGAATCCTCATTGGTATGCCATCAACGCTGACTTCCCTTTTCTTACTGACGCCGTCTATCAGCCCCGCCTTTACGAGAACCCTGACGACAAACTCCTCCTCCCATCCCTTAAGCAGGTTTTTCTCGGTTTTAAGCGACAGCTCTGCAACGAGTCCGTAGGCACCCCAGTTAGAGACCGCCGAAACTACCAGCTCGTCCGTTTC
>NZ_JAMONU010000094.1 GCF_027066465.1 Thermococcus sp. | reverse complement strand
TCCTTGATGGCCTTGAGAACCGCAAGCTCATCGTCGAGCAGGTAAATCGGGAGAACCTTCTCCTCAACCCTGCCCATCGCCTCGTAGGTTTCCATTATAGCCCTCCCGAACTCGGTGGTTCCCTTCTCGTCGCTGAGTCCCATGCTCTCAAGCTCGGCACTGCTCCTTCCGGCCTTCAGAGCCTCGAAGTCCTCCTTCCTGAGGACTATCGCCCTTGCAAATACCGGAATCATGCTGACGGCTTTGAGGGCGAGCTTCGCCGCTGGCGTAGTTGCGAATGCCCTTCCCTTCTCGGTCGGCGGTGAAATCAGGAGCAGGCGCATGGCCTGAAGGGCGTTCACGATGTTGTCGCCGTAGAGCTTTGAGTTCTTGAAGGTGACCAGCTCATCGAGGGTTCCGATTTTAGGCATTCCCCTGAGGAACGAGACAATTTCCGGGGTCAGGTAGACAACAGGATGGGTCTCACGGTAGATTTCGAGGAGCGCCTTTCCGAACTCGGTGAGGCCGTTCTCATCGGCGAGCTTTCTCTCCTTCAGCTTCTCGAGCCAGCTCTCGGGGACCTTTCCTGTCTCCTCGAGGAGCTCGAGCATCTTCATTATCTCGGTATCGGCTATGACCTCCGGAAGCTCGTCGAGGTTGAGCAACTCTGTAATCTCGAGGAGCTTCCTCCCGGCGTCGGTGAGCTTAATTTTCCCGTCCTCAAGCTCGGCAAAGCCGAGAATGTAAAGCTCGATTGCCCTTATCTGGAATTCCTCAGGGAGCTTGGCCTCAATCTCAGCCTGGCTCTCGGTCTTCTTCATTTCCCTGAGTATTTCAATGTGCCTCTTCTTCAGATACATGCTATCACCCCTCCTCTCTCTTCATCGACTCTTAAAAAGGCTCCGGCATTTTTAGAAACACAAAGTTTTTAAAACTTTCGGTAACTAAAATCGGCTAAGGTTTAAAAGGCAACCCGTTGAGTGGGGGGTGGTGAGAACATGAGAAACACGATTGTCCTTGTTAGAACCGACAACTTTCAGAAGGCAAGCGTGGCTTTGGCCGACCTCGTGAGATACGGGGGCATGAGAATTCGCGGTGACCCGAGGATAATCCCTCCCGCCCTCTCCGACTGGGCCTTCGAAAAGATAAGCGGTGAGAAGCCGAGAAAGCGCTTTAAGGCCCACGTCGTGGCTCAGATTGACCTCCCCCCGAAGAAGGCCATAGGAAAGCTTATGGACATTCACCCGCCGGCCCATGTCCTTGTAATTCCGCCGGATTCAGAGGCCTGGGAAGAGTTAATGCGCCTCTGGGGAAGCTTTGAGAAGCTTCGCGGATTCCATCCACCCAAGAGGACCAAAGCCGAGGAGCTTAGAAGGAAAGCCGAGAAGAGGAGAGAGAAGGAGGAGTGGGGGCTCGAGGAGGTTTAAGGGAGAAGGTTTAGTCCTTCTTTCTTCCCAGCCTGTTTAAGGTCGCTGTCCAGCGTTCCGAGGTTTCTCACTTCAAAGACAAGACAAGTGGCAAGGATTATTGCATCATTCGGGAGCAGGTTATGCTTTCTCATAAGCCCATAAGATACCTCCAGAACTTCATCGTCAGTAGGGAGAACGTGGAACTGGTCAAGGAAGTCCTTTGGTTCATCAGTTAGAATTACGTTTCCTATCTCGCCTCGCTTTTTGATGGTAAACGGGGAAACTCCGGTTTTAAGGGCGAGGTAGTGGAAAAATGAACTCACTGAAAACTATGTCGTTGATTACCGGAACAAAATTGGATTTGAGAAGCTCTTCAAAGAGCGAAACGGCGGAGGGATTACCTTTTAGTCCCTCGATTAAAACGGAGGAGTCCAAAAAGATAAGCTCACTGGAGGTACCAGTCTTCTTCATTGACATCCCCCTTGAACTTGCCGAGGTACTTGGAAAGAACAGCTCTGCTCAGCCCTTTCTCCATCTCCCGCTCAAGTATAATTTTTATCTTCCGTTCAATGAGGCGCTCCATTCCAGAGGGCACCTTCACAACTATCTCACCCACTGAAACCACCAAAGTAAATAGAACTAAAGGAATTTAAACTTCACTTCTTCCTCTTCCGTATCCTGATGTTGGCGATGTCGCCGAGGGTTGGCTCGTAGTCCTTCGGGAGGGTCTTCCTCTCCTCTACCTCCTCCTCGACGCGCTCGATGAGCGTAATCTTAAAGTAGCGTTCAAGCTTTTTGGCTTCCTTGATGGTTGGCTCGCGGTAGCCGTGCGCTATCGCCCTCAAATCGTTCACCGAAAGCCCAATCTCATGGGACAGCTCCTCGTAGCTTTTACCGCTCCTCTGTATAGCTTTGTAAACCCTCTCGGCGAAGTCCTCGACGATTTCTTCGGTGTAGAGCGGTCTCTCGCGGTAGGGCTTCGGCTCCCTCCTCGGCCTCGGAGCTGAGGCGGGCCTTCTCCTCGGCTC
>NZ_JAMONU010000093.1 GCF_027066465.1 Thermococcus sp. | reverse complement strand
GCTACCTCTTCGGAAGGGCGATGGAGGCAATCTTCCACGTCTCGGCGCTTTAGAGGTAAACCACCTCAACGCCGAGCTTTTCCGCTATTTTTCCCTGTTTCTCATCGGCCGTCGCGAGCTTTCCGTGCTTGAGGGCCTGGGCGATGTAGAGGGCGTCGTAGATTGGTATGCGGTGCTCGACCGCTATTTTCCTTGCCTCCGTTAGGTAGTTGGTTCCATCTTCGAGGATAAGGACGTTCGGGAGGAAGTCAATTACCTTTGACCGCCTCTCAAATTCCTCTCGCGATATCTCCCCGTAAAGGATGTGGTGCTTCCAGAGGGCGTTGGAGACCTCCGCGAGGGCGTAGTCCAGCGAAACGGCGTCGCCCATCAGGAGTTTCTCCACTTCCTCCCAGCCCGGCTCGAGGAGGACGTACTTCGCCAGAACGGAGGCGTCAATTACTATCACGGTCCTCCCTCACGTATCTTTTTGCGGTTCCTGTCTTGGCTGGCGTTCCATCCGCGAGCAACTCGTGCATCATCTCGAGTGTCCGCTTTTTTTCCTCCTCGCTTATCCTCGTCGCTATGAACCGCCGTATCTCCTCGCTCCAGTTGATGTCGTACTTCTTCATCTTCTTCTTAAGCTCGTCGGGAACGCGGACGCTTATGACCGCCATACAACCACCGTTTACAGAAACGCATTACAGAGATATAAACGTTCCCGTCACACCTTCACGTGCTTCCACTTTCCTTTCTTGAAAATCCACCAGTACATTCCTGCGCTCGTGAAGGTCTCGAGGCTCATCGCAATCCACGCGGCTATAACGCCGAGACCCTCGAAGGTAAAGCCCGGGAACGCGAATCCGAGCAGGTGAAAGCTCGGAATCGAGAATCCGAAGCCGAGAAGGTAGGCCGGGATAATTCTGAAGAGGAGCTTGCTTATCGCGGTTACGTACATCGGACTCTTCGTATCTCCAGCTCCCCTTAAAGCCCCGCTGAGAACGAAGACCCATCCAAGGGGAACCTCGCTCACGCCAACGATTATGAGGTAGATGCTCGCGAGGTGGAGAACCTCCCCGTAGTTCGGGTCGTTCGGGTTGAGGAAGGGCATGACGAGGTAGCGCGGGAAGAGGATTAGCACCGCACCCATGACGCCCATGAAAAGACCGGCCATCTTCATAGCTTCATAAACTGTCCGCTCAGCCTCCTCCGGCTTTCCGGCGCCGAGGTTCTGACCGACCAAAGCCGATGTTGCGACGTTGAAGCCGAACGCCGGCATATAGGCGATGCTCTCAATCCTGAGTCCTATCTGGTGCGCCGCCAGAGCCACGTCGCCGAAGCGTGTGACTATGCTCATGTAAAGGAAGTTGTAGAAGCTGAAGAGGCTCCTCTCAACGAGCGTCGGTGTGCCTATGCGGACGATTCTCTCCACGATGTCCCATTTGAAGCGCCAGCTCGGCTCAAACTTAAGGATGAGCCTGTTCGAGAACAGAAGAACAAGGAGAACAACGAGTGCCGAGCTTATACCGATTCCAGAGGCCCAGGCCGCCCCAACGGCTCCGAGCCTCGGAAAGCCGAGCTTTCCGTAGATTAGAAGGTAGTCGAAGAGCGCGTTGAGGACGTTCATCAGGATTCCTACCTTCATCGGGGTCTTTGTATCGCCGGCTCCCCTGAGGGCGGAGTTTATCGTAAAGACCACGAAGCGGACGGGATAGAACAGGAAAACGACCTTGAGGTAGGCGTAGGCGAGGCTCAAGAGCTCTCCCTTCGCGCCCATGATTCTCAGCACGTCGTCGCCGAAGAACCAGCCGAAAAGCAGGACGGGGATTCCGAGGAGAAAGGCAATATAGAGACTTTGTTCGAGAACGAGCTCAGCCCTTTTGAACTCCTTTGCACCTACCGCGCGTGCGACGAGGGCGAGGGTTCCAACGGAAACCGACATCATAATCGGGAACATAAACCAGCTGACCTGCCCGCCGAGGCCCACTGCGGCTATAGCTAAGGCACTCACGTGGCCGACCATGAGAGTGTCAACTAAGTTGAGCATCGTCTGGGATATGTTCGCTATTATCGCCGGCCATGCAAGCCGCCATATCCTCCGCTGGGTCTCGTTGCGGAGAATCATTAAGATGCCCCTCTAAACGAGCAAAAGAGCATTTTAGTTAATAAGGGTTACGGTTCCGTGAAGGGGTGCACAGAAGAGGACATGATGAAACAAAAGAAAAAGGGTTCAGAGGAGGTTCCTCTTCTTCTTCCACTTGTGGCTCCAGCGGTATTTTCTCATTCTCCTGCTCCTGCCGAAGCCACATGCGGCGCAGTAGCCCTTCTTGACGTTGAAGGCCCTCCTACCACAGCGCCTGCACCTGATGTGGGTAGGGGTACTGTTGCGCTTGCCCTTCGGCGCGGTTCCGGCTCCCATTGTATCACCCCGCCAATCACTCTATCTCAACCGGGGAGATTGCCAGAACGTTGTCTCCCCTGATGACGATTTTACCGTACTTTTTAACCTCCTCGCCGTCCTGCATGAGCGAGGCGTCCGCCAGAACCACGTTCAGGTGGATATCATAACCGATAAGCCTGCCCCTAAACTCGCCACCCCTCTTGAGGAGCACGAGGACGTCCTTGTCAAGAGACTTGTGAATAACATCGAGTGGTCTTTCCGCCATTTTCACGCACCTCCAAACAATCAAAGCTCATAGCCTAAACGACGAGAACGGTTTATAACTCTTTCCGTTTTTCAACATTGCGGAGCTTCGTTAAATCCCAAAACCTTTTTATGAAATTATCCCGCTCAACTCTCAGGTGATAGAGCATGGGAGAGCCTGATAAATACGAGATTCTCCAGGACCTCATGAGGAGGCGGGGCTTCGCGTGGGGTAGCTTTGAAATCTACGGCGGTTCACGCGGATTCTACGACTACGGTCCTCTCGGCGCGACGATAAAGAGGAAGATAGAGCGGAAGATAAGAGAGGCCTTCCAGAGGGAGGGCTTCTTCGAGCTCGAAACGCCGGACATAACGCCGGAGAAGGTCTTCATAGCTAGCGGACACGTGGAGAAGTTCGTTGACCCGCTCGTTGAATGTAAGAAGTGCGGCGCCAGATTTAGAGCCGACCACCTCATCGAGGAAGCCCTGGGAAAGGATGTGGAGGGATTATCTGCTGAGGAACTCACAAAGCTCATCAGGGAGCACGATATTCGCTGTCCGGAGTGCGGCGGCGAGCTGTCCGATGTGTGGTACTTCAACCTCATGTTCGAGACGAAAATCGGCCCCTACGGCGACCAGAAGGGCTACCTGAGGCCAGAAACTGCCCAGGGTATATTCGTGAACTTCAAAAGACTGAACGCCTTCGCGAGGAACAGGCTCCCCTTCGGCGTCTTCCAGATTGGAAAGGCTTACAGAAACGAGATTTCACCGAGACAGGGAATGTTGAGGCTCAGGGAGTTCACGCAGGCGGAAGCCGAGATATTCTTCAACCCGAAGGAAACCGAACACCCCCACTTCGACGAGGTCAAGGACGAGGTCTTGAGACTCTACCCGATAGAGCACCAGCTCAAAGGCCTTGGCGAGATTGAAATGACGGCCGAGGAGGCGGTAAAGAAAGGCTACATCATGAACACATTCTTCGCCTACTACATGGTCATGGTCAAGAGGACCCTCCTCGACATCGGCATTCCCGAGGACAGGATACGCTTCCGCCAGCAACTGCCGGAGGAGCGCGCCCACTACTCGCGCGATACGTGGGATGCCGAGGTTCACAGCGAACGCTTCGGCTGGGTGGAGTGCGTCGGTATAGCCAACCGCGGCGACTACGACTTAAGCAGGCACATGCGCGAGAGCGGGGCGGATTTGACTGTGCTAATCCACTACGACGAGCCGAAAATCGTGAGGAAGCTTGAGGTTTCCCTCAACCTCAAGCGTGTTGGCCCGAAGCTGAGGAAAGACGCCAAGAGGATAAACGAACTCATTAAGAGCTGGAATGAAGAAAAAAAGCGTGAGCTGGTCGAAATACTCGAGAAGGAGGGCAAAATCACGATAGAGGGCTACGAGCTTGAGAGGGACGACTTCATAATTAATGAAGTTGAAGAGAAGATTACCGGCGAGAAGATAGTCCCGCACGTCCTCGAGCCGAGTTTCGGAATAGACAGACCCTTCTACCTGCTCCTCGAGAACAGCCTCGTCATCGAGGAGGACAGGACGTACCTCAGGCTGAAGAAGGACATGGCGCCGATTGAAGTCGCAGTCCTCCCGCTCGTCGCCAAGGAGCCGCTGAAGAGCATAGCCTACGACGTCTTCAGGAAGCTCCAGAAGGCGGGCTTCATAGTAGTCTATGACGAGAAGGACACAATCGGAAGGCGTTATATGAGATACGACGAGATTGGCACGCCCTACTGCGTGACCATCGACAACCAGACGCCCGAGGACAACACGGTGACGATTCGCGACCGCGACACGAGGGAGCAGGTAAGGGTGAGCATCGAGGAGCTACCTTCAAAGCTCAGGGAGCTGATTTTCGGAGGAGGGTGAAATGCCCTTCTTCAGCTCTTTTGACGGCGTGAAAATACACTACGAGATACGGGGAAGAGGACGCCCCTTAATTTTTCTCCACGGCATTCCCGGGAGGGCTTTGAACTGGGCTCGAGTAATTGAGATGCTGAAGGGAAACTTCCTTGCAGTAGCGCTCGACTTCCGCGGCTACGGCTCCTCGGAGAAGCCCGAGAGGTTCACGATGCTCGACCACGTAAGGGATGTTGAGCTTCTCATCAGAGAGCTTGGAATTGAGCCGAACAAAGCCGTTCTCGTTGGCCACAGCTACGGGACAATGATAGCGCTGATGCTCTGCTCGAGGTCTCCGGTTTGGGGAACTCTTCTGATAAGCCCCCCGCTGGAGCTTAGGAAGGATTTCACGGACTTCATGATACTTCACCTCCCGAGCTGGATATGGAAGCCCCTCCTGTTTTCCAACAACTTCCTCACAAGAAGGCTCTACAGAAAGCTATTTTTCAGCCCTTCAACTCCAGAAGAGGTTTATGAGGAGTTCGTGGAGGAGAACGCCGGATACATTGAATCCCTCCCACCTCAAAGCTTCAAGAACCCGTCCACGTTCGAGTACAGGGCTTATGACTACGCTCCGAAGGTTAAGACCGTAGCAACAGTTGTCGTTGGCGAAGACGACAGTGTTACTCCCCCGGCAGAAGCCGAGAGGGTTGCCGAGCTTTTGAACGCCCGTCTCATCAAACTGCCGAACGCCGGTCACATGCTCCCCTACGAAAAGCCGGAGGCCCTCGCCAGGATTATCCGTGACTTCTGCGGAAGGCTCCCGGGTGTTGGGGAATGAAAATCCACCTAATCTACCGGCGGATTCCGAACCGGGTTCTGGAGCGGTACGACGAAGTTGTGGCAGATTTGGGAGACGTAATCGTCGCCAAAGCTAAGTTCGAGGGGATGCTCGCCCCGCTGAGGGTGAACGGCGTCGAGGTCATCAGAAACGGCTACACCATGCTCTACTTCGCCTTCGTTGGAAAGAACTACGACATCTTAAAGGTCTACGATGAGCGGGGCAACTTCAAGGGGCTCTACGTTGATGTTCTCGCCTACACAAAGCGCGATGGGAACACCTTGGAGATGCTCGACCTCCTCCTCGACATATTTATCTTCCCGGACGGGGAAGCTTTCCTCCTCGACGAGGACGAGCTTGAGATGGCCCTCAACTATGGTTTGATTGATAGGGAAACCTTCGATTTTGCCTACTCCGTCGTGAGGGAGATACTTGAAAAGGTCGAGCACGGTGAGTTCCCACCCGAAATCGTGTGGAAGTACGGGGAGGGTTCGAGATGAGCGCGGAGTTCTTGAAGGAGACTAAAGACGGGACGCTCCTTCTCGTTTACGTCCAGCCGAAGGCTAAACAAAACGAGATTGAGGGAATCGACGAGTGGCGCGGAAGATTGAAGGTCAGGGTGAAGGCGCCGCCCGTTGGAGGAAAGGCGAACAGGGAACTCGTCAAGTTCCTCTCGAAAGTTTTAGGAGCCGAAGTCGAGCTGATTCGCGGGGAGACAAGCAGGGAGAAGGATTTGCTGGTCAGGTTGAGTGCGGAGGAGGTAAAGAAAAGGTTGAACTCAACCGGAAGTCTTAAATACTAATCACGATTAGTACTAATCATGATTGGTAAATTCATTGACAGAAAAGACGAATTGGACCTGCTGGAGAGGGAATGGGAGAACACACCGTCCTTTATCGTGGTGTACGGCAGAAGGAGAGTTGGAAAAACAAGGCTTCTGAGTGAGTTTGCAAAGGGGAAGAGGGTATTCTTCCATACGTTTACTGAGGGCACTAAAGAGGGACAGATAGAAGCCCTCAGAAAGGAACTCGCAGAATTTTTCGGGGACGAGCTGTTTCTAAGTTTCTTGGATTGGTTTCCACTCTTCAAGTATCTAGCCTCCAAGATAAGCGGGCGAACGGCGGTAATCCTTGATGAATTTACGTACGCCGTTAAATCTGACAGAGAAATCCTGAGCGCCCTCCAGAGGGCGTGGGACCACGAGCTCTCGCGGAAACCAGTAATGCTTGTTCTCTCCGGCTCGCTCCTTGGAATGATGCGAGATGAGGTTTTAAGCTATTCTTCCCCCCTCTACGGCAGAAGAACCGCCGGTTTCATGCTGAAACCGTTGAATTTCAGGCACTCCGTTGAGTTCTTTGGTGACTGGGATTACGGACTCAGGGCCTACCTCCTTCTTGGGGGCGTTCCGGCTTACCTTGCCATAGCATCGAGGAAACGGAGCATTGAGGAGCTTGTGGAAGAGGAGTTTCTCTCCCCCCTCGGCTATTTCTATGACGAGCCTTACATAGTCCTTGCAGGAGAGTTGAGGGAGTTAAAGGTTTACTTTTCGATTCTCGCGACAATAGCGGCTGGAAAACACAGACCGACGGAGATAGCAAACAGCCTCGGCATCGAAGGGAGGAGGATATACCCCTATCTCGAAACCCTGATTCGGCTGGGCTTTGTGAGGAGAGAAGTTCCAGTGGTAGGAAAGGAAAAGAGGGGCATTTACCGGATAAACGACCCGTTTCTGCTTACATGGTTCTCGCTGGTTTACCCGAACAGAACCGCCATAGAGCTCGGTCTGGCCGATTTCGAAAGCGTTTTCGAGAACCTCCAGAGGGCCTACTCCATACGGTTTGAGGAACTCGCCAAAGAGTTTCTCGTCGAGCTGAACAAAGCCGGGAAGCTACCTTTCAGGTTTACAAGAATCGGCAGATGGTGGCGGAAGGGGGAGGAGATTGACCTCGTTGCCTTGAACGAGCGGGAGAAGAAGGCGCTCTTCGTCGAGGTGAAGTGGAAGGAGCTGAGTGAGCGGGAAACGAGAGGAATTTTGAGAGATTTGAAAAGAAAGGCAGAGCTTGTAGGACTTGATGACTGGGAATCGTTTTATGGCCTCGTGGCAAAGCGGGCTGAAGGAAAAGAAGGAATGAGAGAAGGAGGCTGGCTCGTCTGGGACTTGGAGGACTTTGAAAATACCATCCGCTGAGAATCACAGAAAAAAGAGAAAAAGCCCCTTCGATAAGCTCTAATCACTTCAAAATCCCCAAACTTCTGTTCGTCTTTCTTATGCTCTCCCACTTGTCTGCGAGCTCGAACATGGCCCTTATCGCATCTATGTTTTCAGGCACTACGTCGCTCTCCTGGTGAACCGCCTGGATGTAGAACAGCCTGTTCCCGCGGACGCTGATGCTCTCCTTCCAGACGGCTATCTCGTAGAGGTTGTTCCACTCGCGGTGCAGGTCGCGGGCAAACTCTATGAGCTGGGCGGTGCTGTCGAAGCCCTTCTCCTTCTCGAAGAGCAGAACGCGCGTGGTGTTCTCGAAGATATCAACTATGTCCTTCGCCTCGACCGGCTTCTTCAGCTCGACCATTACGCTGTGGACGTGCATAAGAGTAGTCGGGACGACGAAGGCGCTCGTCTCAATGTTAATCGATATAACAGTCTGGACGTCCGGCCCGTGGTGGGAAGGAACGGTAACGCTTGGTGTTATGGCGTTTATGGGACCGCGCTTCGTGTCGTTGGGGTCGGCCGCCCTTCTAATCATAACCGCGTAAACGTAGTCTATGTACTCCTGAATCGCGCTCAGCGTTCTGGTTAAGCCAGTGGTGTTGCAGGAGACGACGCGGACGTAGTCCTTTCCCAAGGCCTTCTCGTAGTTGGCCTGGGCCACGAAGGAAACCTCGGCAACGTCCGCCTTCTCACCGCCCTGGAAGACTGCTTTAACTCCTGCCCTCTCGTAGAGGGCCTTGTTCTTCGCCCCCATTCCCCCGGGAGTTGCGTCAACGATTACCTCAACCTCGCTGAGGAGGTCGCTCAGCGTTCCGGCAACCTCGAAGCCGGCCTTCTCAAACCTCGGCAGGAACTCCTCGCTTGCCGCATAAACCGGGATGCCCCTCTCCCTGGCGAGATAGGCCTCGAAGTCGGGCTTGGTCTTGGTTACGCCGATGAGCTTCATATCGTCCTGTTTGGTTACGGCGTAGGCGACGCGCTTTCCTATCGTGCCGTAGCCGTTGATTCCGACCTTAACCCTGGCCATGGCAACCACCGGGAGTTTTACAGCGATAAAATACTTAAGCGTTGCTTTCACTCATGGTGAAAAGCACTTCGAGGAGTGGCCGTTTTGACATTCTCCTGCAAAATCCCTCCGCTGGCGTTATAAGCCCTTGAGTTGAAAATTCTCCGGTGGTGGGAATGTTCGCGGAGATACTAACGGTAGGCGACGAGCTCCTCACCGGGAACACCGTTGACAGCAACGCGGCATTCATCGCGAAGAAGCTCACCGAGAGGGGCTACTGGGTGCGGAGGAAGACGACCGTAGGAGACGACGTGGAGGAGATAAAGACCGTCCTCAGAGAAATCCTCGATAGAAAACCCGAGGTTCTCGTTATCTCCGGCGGTCTCGGACCGACCCACGACGACGTTACTATGCTAGCGGTTGCGGAGGCCCTCAACAGGAAGCTCGTCCTCTGCGAGGAGTGCCTTGAGAGGATTAGAGCGTTTTACCGCGAGCTTTACGAGAAGGGCCTCATAGACGACCCCGAGTTAAACGAGGCGAGAAAAAAGATGGCCTACCTGCCGGAGGGAGCGGAACCGCTGGAGAACACGGAGGGTGCCGCGCCGGGGGCTTACATCGAGCACGAGGGAGTTAAGATATTCGTCCTCCCCGGAATGCCGCGCGAGATGAAGGCGATGCTCGAGAAGGAAGTCCTCCCGAGGCTCGGAAAGAAGAAGTTCGTTCAGAGAAAGCTACTGGCGGAGATAACGGACGAGAGCAAGCTCGCGCCGATACTCAACGAGACGCTGGAGCGCTTCAAGGTTAGAATTCACTCCTCGCCGAAGGGCTTCGGGAAGTACATCGGAATAATCCTCTTCGGTGAAAGCGAGGAGGAGATAGAGCGCGCGAAGGCCTTCATGGAGTCGAAGGGAATCCGCTTTGCTGAGGGCTGGTAACCTTTAAATCCTTCCCTCCAAGTTCGTTAGGGGTGAGAGGGTGCAGATACTCGAAGAGAAGCCCAAGGAGGGCATAGTGAAGGTAAAGGCCGAAACGCTGGACGACCTTTGGCACCTCTACCACGTCATAGACCCCGGGGATATAGTTTACGCGAAGACCCTTAGAAAGCAGGCCCAGAGAACGGACTCGCTGAGGGCCGAGAAGGTCGAGGTCATTCCGGTCTACCTCGGGGTTAAAGCCGAGAAGATAAACTTTCACAAGTTCGCGAACCAGGTCCGCGTTACCGGGCCGATAGTCTACGCGAGCAGAGAAGATGTCCCCCTCGGCAAGTACCACACGATAACGATTGAGGAAGGAACGGTCGTAACAATCCAGAAGCCCCGCTGGAAGGAGCACCACATAGAGCGCCTTAAGGAGGCGATTGAGGCCTCGAAGAGGGCCAAGGTCATGATTGTGGTGATAGACGAGGGAGAAGCCGATATAGCGCTCGTCCGCGAGTACGGCGTCGAGATGGTGGCGAGCATAAGGCGGAACCTCGGCGGGAAGCGCTACAACACCGACCGCGAAAGCGAGGAGAAGCGCTTTTTCCACGACTTGGCTAAGACTATGGCCGAGCTCATGGAGAGGGAGAAGATTGAGAAGGCGATTGTAGCGGGTCCGGGCTTCGTCAAGGAGGACTTCCACAAGTTCCTGCGTGAAAACTACCCCGAGCTGGCGAAGAAGGTCGTCATCGAAGACACCAGCGTAACCGGAAGGACGGGCATCTACGAGGTCATCAAGCGCGGAACCGTTGACAGGGTCTACCATGAGAACAGGGTTGCCAAGGAAGTCCAGCTCGTTGAGAAGGTCCTTGAGAACATCGCGAGGAACACTGGGTTAGCCACCTACGGCCTCAGGGAGGTGGAGGAAGCTGTGAACTACGGGGCCGTTGAGACGCTTTTGGTTCTCGACGAGCTTTTGAAGAGCGGACACAGGGAGAAGGTCGAGGAGCTCATGGACGCCGTAAGGTATTCACGGGGCGAAGTGGTCATCGTCAGCTCTGAGCACGAAGGGGGAGAAAAGCTGAAGGCCCTTGGCGGCCTCGCGGCGTTGCTGAGGTTCAGGGTGAAGTGATTGTTTGCATTTTAACCTTTTGTGTTCTTGCTCCCCCTACTTCTGGGGTTAATGTTATAAATCGTTAGAGTAAATACTCCAGTTAGGTGGTATGATGTGAGAAAAGGCAGACTCCTTGCGCTCCTCGGACTCGTGTTTATCCTTCTCGTACTGTCCTACTTTACATCAACGCCCACCATAATCCTTCACACAGTCAGCAATAAGACTCAGTCCAGCCACACAGCTCAGACAATTCTGACCGGTGTCTACCAGTACGGGCCCGAAAATGGCACTCTCGGGGCAATAACTTTTGACGGGGTGAGGCAACTGGTCAAGAGCGGTTACGGGGCCGTTGAGGTTTCAATACTCAAGCCCTCAGAGAAAAAGTTGGCCCTAAGACCAGGACAAGAGGTGCCCGTGGAGGTTAAGATAACTTACCTTGGAGGCTCAAAGACGCCGGAGAGAATTGTACTTGTCCTCGGCAAGTTTCAAGGGATTGGAGACTTCACGTTTGCCCCTGCTGGCTACGTAAATGAAAAGGAGGTTCCGCCGGAGATTAAGGAGTTTAAGCGTCCCCTTGGATACAACCTTCCGATGTGGGTTTTCTTCAGGTTCGACCGAGACACCATAACCATAGAGAAGAACTCCAGCGTGATTGTTACCGGCTACCTGAGGGTTCCCAAGTTTATTGTCGGCGGAAGCTACCTCCTGTCTCCCCCGGTCTACGTGCCCGTAAGGTGCTGGACGGAGGGAGTCGTGGGAACTTCTGAAGACAGCGTGTGGGTTACTGTTGGATGATTCAGTTTACTCAAAGAAAGCTGGGAGATAGAGCCCTTGTTTCAGTTCATTCACCCTGAAGGAGGAGCGCTCTCAGCC
>NZ_JAMONU010000092.1 GCF_027066465.1 Thermococcus sp. | reverse complement strand
GGGACGGTTTGTGCCGAAGCTGAGAAGCCCGTTGGGGAAAACCCGTTAGTCGAGAATCGCCACAACCCCTTTCCACTTCTTCCCGAAGCACTCGCTCGCGATGGCGCTCTTCCCCGTTAATTCTTCGAGGAACTTCAAAGCCGAGTCGCACTTCTTGAAGCCCGTCGCTATACCCACCGTTACCCCCTCTATCTCTCTCACTCCGGCCCTCTTCTGGTTATCGAGCTTCTCCTTTAGCTGGTCTCCATACTTCCAGAGGATTCTCCTCGGGTCGAGGAGGAGTTCCCACTCGACGCCGTCGAGGACTTCCTTGAAGTCCCAAACGAAGTCCTGGCTCTTTTCCTCCTCGCTCGCGAACAGCGTGAAGCGGCCTGTCTGCCACTCGCGGAGGAGCCACCTCGCAGTTTCTTCCAAATCAACTTCTCCGCCGGCCTTTATGAGGCCCCTCTTTTCCCCTATCCGCCTGAGGATTTCCTCCTCGCTTTCGGCTTCGATGCCGAACTTCTCGGTTATGGCTTCCCTCCTCGTCTCAAGGATTCTGGAGATTAGCTTCAAGGCCGGCTTGACGGGTTCCTCAATCTTATCCGCCGGAAAGCCTCCTTTAATGACCAGCTCATCGAAGTCGTCTATCGGAACGACTCCGGGGCTGTCGAGAAGCCAGAGCTTCTTGCTGAGCCTTATTAGTTGTTTTCCTTTGGTGTAGCCAGGTATCGGGGCTGTTCCGACGGCCCTTTTTCCTTTCAGGGTGTTGATTATCGTGCTCTTGCCGACGTTGGGGTAGCCTATGAGGGCGACCTTAACTTTCTCCTTCTCGTCAAGGAGGGGCTTTGCGAGCTTTTTGAGTTCCCTCCTCAGGATTCCGGTTCCCTTTCTCTCCCTCGCGGATATGAAGACGACCGGTATCTCGCTCTTCCGCTTGTACTCCTCGGCCCACTCCTTCGGCACCAAATCAGCCTTGTTCATCACTATGAGGAGAGGTTTACCAGCTTCCTGAACTAATCTCTCGAGTTTTCTGTTGCGCGTCCCTATCGGGTCCCTCGCATCGACTACCTCGACTATCACGTCGGCCTCGTCTATGACCTCCCTAACGACCTTCCAGGCTTTCCTCTGCTTCATCTCTAACCACCGTTATCTCGAAGATTACAGTTCCCCCGTCGGTATAAGGCGGTCCCGGGTCGAGGCACTGGACGTAGGCTTTCTCTCCCCTTCCGAGGCCTAGCTCGCTTGGTTTAATACCCTTTCGCAGGGCCACTATGTAGGGGAGCAGTGAGGCGAAGGCGTGGGTGCATATCGCGTCGGTCTCGTCGAGCTTTACTCTCGGCCCTTCGATGACTATCATGTCCCCCCGCTTAAAAACGGGACAGTTTCCCCGAATTTCAACGACTCTAATCTCTAACCTCTCCATTTTCTCACCGAAATCTAAATAAAGCTTGAGGTTCAAAAGGTTATTCGATTATAGAAGGCCGATTATAACGCTAACGGTGGTGCTCAACGTGGCCGAGGATATTGAAGCGAAAATCCGGCGTTTGAGGGAGCTGGGTAAGGTTAGCGCGGAACCATCTACCCCCCCAGCAAAACCGCCGGCCGCAGCTCCCAAAAAGCCCCCTCGCAGGCCGAGGTCTATTAGTAGCATACGCGAGAAGGAGAGAAGGAAGAGGATTCTCATCGGTGCATCAATCCTGATAATAATCATACTCATAATCTCTGTAGGGGCTTACGCTTACCTCCAGAACAGGGCTGCCAACGAACTCAAGAACGCCCGCGAGCAGAAGCTCCGTGAGGTGGCCTATTACTTTAAGGCCGGCAACTTTACGAACCCTAACTGTACCAAATACGCCAACCAGTACAAGACCGAGGTCGTGAACAAGATACTGCAGGCTAAGACCCTTCAGGAGCTAAACGCCATAAACGTGAAGACATATTTTGATAAGGCCGTCCAGGCCTATGATTCCTGTGTTGCGAAACAGAGGCAGCTTGAATACGAGAGGATTCTCAATCAGACCAAGCAGGAAAAACTCAAGTCTATTGAGCTCGCCTTCCAGCCCCTCCTCTCGATGCCCCTCCCCGACAGCCTGAAGGCTAAGGTAGTGTCCACGTTGCAGAGCCTTGAACAGCAGGTTAAAGAGGCCAAGACCGTGGAGCAGGTTGAGGCCATCAACCCCGACCCGTACCTGCTCTCCCTGTGGAGGGACTACTACTTCTACAGGATTGACAGCATAACGACACCCGACGTCATCCTCGAAAAGAACGGCGTTAAGACCCTTGTGTCAAAGTCCGAAGCGAAGGCCATACTTGGGAGCATAATGAGCTACCAAGAGCTTCTCCAGTATCAGGTCTACCCCGTTCAGTACGTCGAGATAGCCCTTCTCCTTCCGAGGGACAGAATAGCCGGCGGCTTCCTCAAGCCCGGCGACAAGATAATGTTCTTCGCCAGCAACGGAACGAAGGGTTCCTACCACGAGATAGCCAACCAGGGATACGTTGAGATGGTTCTCCTTCCGAGCACCGCCGGTCAAATCGCCGTCAGCGAATCGCAGAGCCAGACGAGTTCATCGACAAGCTCGTCTTCAACAAACTACAACGAGCAGCACTCCTCTGCATACAATCCGGGAGGTATCTCCTATACCAACGGCACTACCTACACGGACACCTACTCCAACAGCCAGACCTCAAGCCAGAGCTCGTCCGCGAGCTACACCTACAACGTGAACCTTGCGGAGATACTCAAGGCCATAGCCGCCGGCAAGATTCAGGCAAGCGAGGAGGTTAAACAGCAGCTTGAGAACTACGGCTGGAAAGTCATAAACCTCGAGGAATCCTCAGACATGCTCGTCCTTCCACCAGACACGGAATTCCTCATAATAGTGAAGGTTCCCTCAATATTCGTTCCCGACATACTTCAGAACCAGCAGGACCTGTACATAGCCAAGATATCCACGTGAGGTGATGGGACATGAAAAAGCCCTTGGGTTTTCTTTTTGTTTTGTTAACTATCTCGTTTTCATTCGCTTCCGCCGAAACATTCACGCTTCCCGGAACGACTACAGTTGGAAGCTACAACAACATAGGAATCCTCGGGGAGGTCATGCTTAACCTGAACGTTACCCTAGTTAACCTTGCCCCCTATCCCAAGTTCATCGTTGTGAACCCCCGGTACGACTTCCACGTATACCGCCTCGGTGGAATCGAGTTCAACGTTAACAACCGCACCTCCACGGGTGAAATAGTGGGTCAGGTTTCCTCGTACACTGTCCTTCACAGCCTAAACTACTACATAGGCTTCTGGATTATGCCCTACGAGACCGTTGTTGTAAACTTCCAGATAACGTCGAACGCCTCCTACTCAGTTCCTCTCAGGGATTATCAGGACATCTGCGGCGGAATCGGGCACATAACCTCAGTCACGTACTCCAACGGAACCGTGAGCAGCGTCAACGTTCCCATACCGGCTTCCCAGATAAACCGGCTGACGTGCGGGGTCGTTTACCCCCAGCTTCTAAACTATCCGATGATTATGAGCCTCAGAACGCTGTTCCCCTTCATAGACCGGTACATCAAAGTGCTCAAATATGATGGAACCGTAGCCTTCAGGCTCACCAACGTTCCCAGCCATTACAGCAGTGAGAAGCCCTTCGCCGTGCTCTTCGCGGTTTCGGTGCCGGTGATATTCCAGGGTGCAAAGATGTTTGACTACTCCCCCAATTACACGATGACCTACAGTCAGTACGTTTCCCAGTTCATCTGGAAGGTTCGGGGACTCACCCCTCCCTCCAGGAAGGTCCCCACGGAGAAGCCCAACGCCGGCTCGGAACTCTTTAAGCTGACGAACACGCTGCTCTCTGGTGTCAAGGTTGGTCAGCCTGCCCTCAAGCCGAGGGAGCACCCCCAGATGAACTTCCCGGTCTGGATTATATTTATGAGCGACCAGATTAACATAACTTACCGCGTGAGCTGGACGAACTCGGGACGGTGAGAGTCCGTGTTGGGTGAGAGAAAGAAGAAGAAAGAGGGGATTTCCTGGATAGATGAAATCTTGGCTGGAGAGGACCCTCTTGAGAAGGTTTTGAATAAGAAGGAAGAGGAGCCGCCGTTGCCCTTCCTCTCTCAGGGAGGCGGTACCTTAGAGGATATTCTCAAGGGCGGAGAGAAAGAAAAGGAGTCGAGCGTTGAATCAGGTGCCGATTTGCTCAGCAATATACTGGGCGGCGGAGAAAAGGCATCCCCGGAGAAAAAGCCGCCGAAGGAGGAGAAGGGGGAGAAGGAGCTCCCTCCGGCTTCCAGCGTTCTCGAGGATATATTCTCAAAGCCCGAACCCAAGGAGAAAGCGTCGAAGTCTTCCCCGGTTTCACCTCCCGGAGCGAGTGTTGACTTCCTCAGTGAAATCCTTTCAAAGCCCGAGCCGGAGGAAAAGCGGGCCGTTAAACCGATTTCAAGCCTTCAGGATATACTGGGTTCAACGCCCCTCGAGGAGGAAACCCCCTACGCGGGCAGGGCCCAGGTTCTGGACGCCTACGGAAACGTCAGAATCCTTAAGGTCAAGGGCGAACCTGTGCCGATATACGAACTCAGGTTTCCGAAGCTCAGCAGGGATGAGGAGGAGCTTCTCAGAAGAATACGGGAGAGGGCGATAACCGAGATACAGATAGACCCGACGGCGATTCCCGACCCCGAGGAGCGCAGAAAGGTCTTCATGAACGCAGTTAAGAAGATGATTCGTGAGGAAGCCCCGAACTACTCAGAGGGCAGAATTGAACTGCTGGCCGACATGATAGTCCAGCAGATGATAGGCTACGGCAAGCTCGACCCTCTCGTCAGGGACGACAACCTTGAGGAGATTATGGTCATTGGAACCGGCAGGCCGGTCTACGTCTGGCACAGGCGCTTCAACATGTGCAAAACCAACATAACGTTCCCCGACGAGAAGGAGATACTGAACATAATCGAGAGAATAGCTAGGGAAGTCGGCAGAAGGATTGACCAGCAGAGTCCCCTTTTGGACGCCCGCCTCCCCGATGGAAGCCGTGTCAATGCCACGATACCCCCCATAAGCCTGGATGGCCCAACAATCACAATCCGTAAGTTCAAGAAGGACCCGCTCACGATAATAGACCTGATTAGGTACGGAACCATGAGTTCAGATATCGCGGCGTTCCTCTGGGTTCTCGTTGACGGTCTCGGCGTCAAGCCGGCCAACATACTCGTCGCCGGTGGAACCGGTTCCGGTAAAACCACGACTTTAAACTCCCTTGGGATGTTCATTCCGCCGAGCGAGCGTGTTATAAGTATAGAAGACACCGCCGAACTTCAGCTTCCCGTTGAGCACTGGATAAGGCTTGAAACTAGGCCGCCGAACCTCGAGGGCAAGGGAGAGGTCACGATGGATGACCTTGTGAAGAACACCCTCCGTATGCGTCCGGACAGGATTATCGTCGGTGAGGTCCGCGGTGAGGAAGCTAGGACGATGTTCACGGCAATGAACACCGGTCACGATGGATGTATGAGCACGATTCACGCCAACAGTGCCAGGGAAACTATAATCAGGCTTGAAAGCCCTCCGATGAACGTCCCCAGAATAATGATTCCCGCCCTCGACATAATCATAATGCAGGTTCGCTTCCACAGCAGAAAGAGGGGAACCATAAGGAGGATAACCGAGATTGCAGAAGTTTCAGGAATCGAGGGGGAGAGCGTGCAGATAAACAAGCTCTACAAATACGACCCCGCAAAGGACGAGCTCATTCCGACGGGAGTTCCGAGCAGGACTATAAACACCCTGGCCCACCACACGGGGATGAGCGTTGCGGAGATAGAGCTTGAGATTGAGAAGAGGAAGATAATCCTCGAGTGGATGATTGAGAAGGGAATAAGGAGCATAGACAAGGTCGGCCACTACATAAGGCAGTTCTACATCGACGAGGAGGAGCTGCTCAAGAGGATAATGGCCGAGAGCAGCGTCGAGACGAGCAAACAGATTCAGAACTTCATATGAGGTGGTCCGATGGGGTTTGCAGACTTTCTCGAGAAGCTCGGGGGAAAGACGATAGAGATTACGGAGAAGCCCCTTAAGAAGCTTCCGAAGGGCAAGTCAGTTCAGGAAAGGCTTAGACTTCTCAAACAGCTTCAAAAGGAAATAGAGGAGGAGAGGGAGGAAACCGAAAGAGAGAAAATCGTCGAGGAAGTCCTCGAATGGAGGAAGCAGGAGATAAGCCAGCCCTTTTCTGACAGACTGGCGGAGGCGATATTGAAGTACTTCAGGGGACCTGTTCAAACCCTTACAAGTTCAATCAAGGGCCTTGAATACGACCTTTACAGGGCGAACATATTCATGTCCAAGGAAAAGTATGTGGCTTTAATGCTGGGAGTTTCAATGTTCTCCGGGTTCTTCGGTTTCATATTCGCTTACCTGATATACATCCCGATAACAACGTCGCTCCTGATAGGCCTTCTTGGATTTATCGGTGGATTCCTCTATATGCGCCAGTACCCGAGGATGGTCTGGAAGAGGCGCGTTGTGGAGGTTGAGAGGGCGATGCCCTACGCCCTGAGGCACATGGCCGCCCTCCTCAGCGCGGGAGTTGGTATAGCAGAGGCGATGCTGTCGGTTGCCAAGGCCGACTACGGCGCCCTGTCGGAGGAGTTCGAGCTAATCATAAGGGAGATGAGAACTGGTTCCTCCTTTGAGGACGCGCTCACGAAGTTCGAGGAGAAAATGGGCTCCGACAACATAAGCAGGGTAGTCAAACAGATGTTGCGTGCCGTGAAGTTCGGCGGCAACCTCGCGGAGATACTCTACAAGCTTGCAGAGGACTTCTCCTTTGAGTACCGCATGAAGCTGGTTGAGTACGTTCAGAAGATTAACGGTATAGCGTTCGTTTACATGTTCATGACGATAGTTATGCCCACGATGTTCATCGTTGCAATCCTGGCCGGTTCAATCCTCGCGAGGAAGCTGGTAATCCAGCCCAACGCCCTCGCGGTGATACTGCTCTTTGCGTTCCCCTCGCTGTCGCTGATTATAGTCAACATGATTAAGAAGGGCGAGCCGAGGTGAGGGAGTTGCCGAAGACGAGGCTTAGCGATGCTCTGGTTTCCATCATGAAGCGCATCGTTCCGGAGAGATGGCTCAAGCGCTACGAGCTTATAATATACTCGGCGGGTATAAACTTCCTCGCCGTTGAGTACCTTGTAATCTCCGTCCTAGTCGGCATAATAGTTACCCTCGTTGCGTTCCTCGTAACTAAGCCGCTCTACGCACTTCTTTCAGGTATTGCGGTTTTTATCTTCGTTGCTTACGGCTATCCACAGTGGAGAATCTCCCGCCGCATAGAAGAGATGGAGAAGAACCTTCCCGATGCGTTCTTCTACCTTGCAAGCTCACTTAGGGCGGGCATATCCTTCTCCGAGGCCCTCGAGGAACTCACAACGGCCAAATTCGGTGCCTTGACAGACGAGTTCAAGAGAACTGTCGCCGAGATAAAGAAGGGCCGCCCCACAGTTGACGCCCTCAGGGCCTTCGCAATAAGAAACCACAAATCCCAGGTCATCTACCGTTCGATAATGATTATCATCGAAGCCCTTGAAAGGGGCGCCCCAATGAGCGACGTTCTCGTCTCAGTCGGAAACGATGTCAGGGAGATACTCAGGATAAAGCAGGAGCGCAAGGCCTCCACCGGAATGCAGATGATGTTCTTCATAATAACGAGCGGTTTCGTTGGTCCCCTGATACTGGGAATCGTCTACCAAGTTATGAACGTCATGAGCGCTGGGCAGGCGGGCATCCACTTTCCGCTCGCGGACATACGGTTCATCTTGATGGCCTTCGTCGTAATTCAGGCGATAATCTCGGGACTTGGAATAGGGGTAATAAGGGAAGGAAAATACAGTGCGGGCCTGAAATACGGTCTCTTTCTGGCCCTGATAGGCATCGTGGTCTTCAGAGGGGCAACTTCACTCAACATCTCCGCCTTCTGATTTCTTTACATCAAGAACTTCAATCTCGAAGACCAGGGTTTTCCCCGCCAGCGGGTGGTTGAAGTCCAGTGTGACGAGGTTTTCCTCGACCTTCAGTATTTTTGCTATCCCTGAGTCGGTCATAACGTACAGACCCTCCTCAGGTTCGAGACCCGCCTTCTGGAACTCCTCGGCCGGAACCTGTATTATCAGCTCCTTTCTTGGCATTCCGTAGCCCTTTTCCGGGGGAACCGTGACGGTTTTCTTCTCCCCCGGTTCCATGCCAATCATGGCCTCGTCAAGGCCTTCGATTATCTCCCCGGCCCCTACTTTGGCCCACATTGGACCGTACTCCCTTCCTTCAACGTAAATGCCGTGCTCCTTGGCAAGCTCCTCGACACTCGTATCAAAAATTTCTCCGTTCTCAAATCTTCCAACGTAGTTGAACAGAACGTAATCGCCAGCTTCAACTTTCATTTCCTTCAACTCCAAAACTGTCTTCAACTGGGCTTACTCCCAACCCTTATAATCCTTTTGGTTCCTTATTTTTTTGTGCAACAAGTATATAAGGGTCTTTGCGCTATGTTATACAGGTGACGTCTATGGGATACCTTTCTGACATTTTGAAGGACGAATACAGCGGGCTTAAAGTCCGGGAAGTTTACTCCTCCAAAATGGGGGATGCCGATGTGGAGATAGTCGAGGTCAGCTCCGGGGATGAGAAGTTCATTGCAATGTTCCAAAGTGCCCCCGTCAGGGACGGTCTCTACCGTTGGTCCCTCATCATAACGAGCGCCTACAACAGTAGAACGATGAAGGGGATGGACAGACTGGACGCCATACGGCTCGCTTTGAGGTCGAGCGTTGATGCAATGGTAAATGGGATGAGGGGTGAGTAATCAGTCCTCCGGGAGTATGTAGTAAACGTAGTGGGGTCTGTTGGTTATCTCGTCGATGAAGACGACGGTTCCGTTGCGGGGAGGTTTGAGGTAGTGAACCTCACCCTTTCTGGTTGTTACCGCCGCAAAGACGTCTCCCGTTCTGACCCTGTTCCCCACGTTGGCTATCAGGGTCTTTGTAAACCCCTCCACCGGAAGGAGCATAAGCTCGTCTCCCCTTTTGAGGTATATTCTCGTTCTTCCGTCGGGAAGAACCAGTACTGCGTCGGAGTTCATTCTGTTGGTGGTTCTGTCCACGTATAGGTAAAAGCGGTCGTAGACTTCCTTTACCAGAAACTTTGCGTTCTCCCCTATAAACTCGGGAACCTCGTCGCCTTTCTTGAGCCAGACCTCAACGTTGTTCTCAATAATCACGCAGTCCCTCGTAACCCTGCCGTTATCAATGCAGTCTTCTCTCCTCCCCTCAACGTAAAGCCTCGGCATCCTCTCCATGCTCCCACCTAATTTTACTCCCCCGTAAATCTTTTAAAAGCTCTCCCCTTTCAATGGTGTGGATTAAAATGTCCACCAAAGCAAAGTTCGTGGCACTGCTGACTCTAACGGTTGTAACGATATCCCTCCTTATGAACAGCCACACTTTTCTTGTTCCAACGCGGAAGCTCTCAGCGGAGCAGTTCAACCAACTGCTTGACCTGGCGACAATAGCTATGATGGTAGGCGTTTTCTCAGGACTTATCTTAATCTTGGTGCTGTCCATTTACATCAGGGACAGGTACGCGCCTGAACCGAAGATGTCCCTCGCTCACGTTCTCTTGAGACATCTGCCCCCCCTAATCTTTGCCCTTGCTATGATGGCGGCCTTCAGGCACTTCTCTAAGGCCGTTCACAGCAATGTGAGAGGCGTCACGAAGGGCGTGCCCCACAACGTTACGGCAAACGCTTCAAACTACACCGGCCTTCACTACGCCAAGCCCCTCGTGACCGCAAACGGAACGCTCGGCCCCGTTTCATTTTCGGGCCGCTACCTCACGCACATCTGGGTGGTCTTTTTGGTTCCCCTGATAGTGGTCTTCGCATACCTTGGCTATTACTACTACAACCTTGGAAAAGCTGAGATTGAGAGGAAGAGGAAGATTGAGATGGCAAAGAGCTTCGATAGACAGCTCGATGAGCTGGGCCTTGAGAAGTTCAGGGACCCGAGGGAGGCCATCGTTGGGATATACAAAAACGCCGTCCTGTGGCTTGAGGGCCTTGGGATACCCTACCGCGAAAGCTGGACGCACTGGGAGCATGCGGAGCACGTAAGGTACATGCACGAGGTCTTTGTTGAACTCGCCAGGCTCTTCGAAAAGGCGAAGTACGCCCCCGAGAGGGTGAGCTGGGAGGATGCCAAGAGGGCGCTTGAGATATACAACCGGCTGAGGGGGAAGGCAAATGAGATTCTCGAAAGTTAAGAGGTTTAAAGGCAGGCTCACTTTAGCCGGCGTTTTGGTGTTCCTTTCGATAGCCCCCGGGCCGTACTACATGAGGTGGATTGCGGTTGTTCTCTTGGCGGTGTCCCTGGCCTCAGTACTGCTGAGCGAGGACGTCAGGTTTCCCTATAAACTGAGCGGGAGTGAGGAGGAGACCTTTGAGAGAAAGTCCGACTTCGAAAGGATTTTGAACGCCGTTAAGGGTCTCAAAAAGGGCCATTCCCGGAAGCTGATTGAGGAGGAGCTCTTGGAGATTGAGTACCTCCTCTTCGGCGGTGAGCGCAACTTCCGCGAGCTTCGTTCAAACCCGCCCCCAGCCTTAAAGGCCTTCTACTCATCTCCCGACCCCTACGAGGGTCTTAAAAAGGCTTTAAAAATTCTGGAGGATGAGCTGAATGAAGGTGGAGGAAGTCCACGAGAAGTCTAACCTAGTCCTCAGGGAGGTTGGGAAGGCCATAGTGGGAAAGGAAAACGTTCTGAAGATGATACTGACGACGATTCTAGCGGACGGCCACGTCCTCATCGAAGACCTCCCCGGCTTGGCAAAAACTCTGATGGCCAAGAGCTTTGCCCGGGCCTTGGGTCTGGAGTTCAAGCGCGTCCAGTTCACCCCAGATTTGCTACCCAGCGACATCATCGGAGTCTCGGTCTTCAACCAGAAGACCCTCGAGTTTGAGTTCAGAAGGGGCCCTGTCTTCACGAACATACTCCTCGCCGACGAGATAAACCGCTCTCCACCGAAGACGCAGTCGGCCCTGCTTGAGGCGATGCAGGAGAGACAGGTAACTGTTGAGGGCAAAACGTACCCCCTGCCGAAGCCGTTCGTGGTCATAGCGACCCAGAACCCGATAGAGCAGGAGGGAACTTACCCCCTTCCCGAGGCCCAGCTCGACAGGTTTCTGGTCAGGCTTCACGTTGGCTATCCCACGAGGGAGGAGGAGAAGGAGATACTAAGGAGGAGGATGGAGCGTAAGAGGGAGGAGGTTGACATAAACCCGGTCGTAAGCGCTGAGGAAGTCGTTGAGATGCAGAGGGCCATCGAGGACGTTTATCTGAGCGAGCCAATCCTCGATTACATCGTCTCCATAGTCGAGGCGACCCGTAAGGACAAGAGGAACGTTGAAATCGGCGCCTCGCCGAGGGGAAGTCTGGCCCTTATGAAGCTTTC
>NZ_JAMONU010000091.1 GCF_027066465.1 Thermococcus sp. | reverse complement strand
AGCGGACAGCTTAGCTTATCTCAGCGTTGAGGGCCTGAAAAGGGCCGTCGGTAGGGAAGACCTCTGCACGGCCTGCCTAACCGGCCAGTATCCCGAGTGGGCGTTCAGGTTTTGACCCTCTTGACCCGACACGCCGAGAACTTGAACGCCGGAGTTCCGGCCTTGTTGAGTGCTGGACTGGTAAGTTTGTTCGCCTTGAAGTGAAAGGGAACCACGACGAGGCCCTCCTGAACTTTCTCGACCTTCGCGCGCATCCTTATCCTTCCGCGCCGTGTTTCAATCTCCACCCAGTCGCCGTCGCGGATTCCGAGCCTTTCCGCGTCGCGCTTACTCATCAACGCCCTCGGCTCGCCCATGAGCTTCACGAGCGAGGGACTCCTCCGCGTCATCTCGCCGGTGTTGTAGTGGCTTATTAAGCGAACGGTCGTGAGAACCAGCGGGAACTCCCCGTTCGGCTCCTCCCAGGGCGAGATTCTCTCGACGGCCATGAAGCGGGCCTTTCCGTCGGGCGTCGCGAACTCCCAGGTGTGAAGCCTCTTCCTGGGCAGAAAGATTCCATCGCCGTTCTTGAGTTCCTCAACGTCCCTCTCCTCAAGCTCCGGGAAGAGACGGAAGTACTCTGCCGTTATCTCCTCAACGCTCGCGTAGGTAAAGCCCGGAAGTCCGAGCGCCCGGCCGAGCATCGCCAGAATCTCCCAGTCGGGCCTTGAGTCGGCGTAGGGCTCGCAGACTTTGTGGCTCCACTGGATTCTCCGCTCGCTGTTCATGTAACTGCCGGCCTTTTCGCAGAAAGCCGATGCCGGGAGGATGTAGTGGGCGTAGCGCGCCGTTCTTGTCATGAAGATGTCCTGGACCACGAGTAAGTCGAGCTTTCTGAGGGCTTTTCTTACGTGGTCAAAGTTCGCCTCGCTCACAGCCGGATTCTCGCCGACGATGTAGAGGGCCTTCACGTCGCCCTCTTCTATCGCCTCCCACAGCTCGGTGAGGTAGAGTCCCCTGTCCGTTGGTATGTCCTCGACTCCCCACACGTCGGCAACGCGCTTCCGGAAGCGTTCGTCGGTCAGCGGGACGTAGCCCGGCAGGAACTCGCTGAGCGCGCCCATGTACGCCGCTCCCTGGACGTTGTTCTGTCCGCGCATTGGATAGAGGCCACCGCGCTCGCCGATGTAGCCGAGGAGCAGTGCGAGGTTTATCACAGCCAGAACGTTCTCAACGCCAGAGACGTGCTGGGTTAAGCCCATCCCCCACATTATCGCCCCGCTTCCGGCCAGTGCGAAGGCCCTCGCAACTTCCCTTATCGTCTCCGCGGGGACTCCGGTTACGCCCTCCGCGTACTCTGGGGTGTACTTCGTAACCCCCATTCTGACTTCGGAGAACCCGCTCGTCCTCATCCTGATGAACTCCTCGTTGTAGAGGCCCTCCTTGATTATAACGTGGGCAATCGCGTTGGCCAGGACTATGTCCGTCCCGGGCTTTATGACGAGCTTGTAGTCTGCAAAGGCCATCGTCCGCGTTTCCCTGACGTCCACGACGATTATTTTAGCTCCCCTCCTCTTGGCCCTCAGAATGTAGTCCATGACGACGGGGTGCGTTTCAGCGGGATTGTAGCCCCATATCAGGACGGCGTTGAAGCGCTCGATGTCCTCGTAGGGGTTCGTCTGCGCTCCGGTTCCAACGGTCAGCTTGAGCGCGTGAACGCTCGCCTCGTGGCACAGCCTCGCGCAGTTGTCTATGTTGTTCGTGCCGAACAGGCGGGCAATCTTCTGGAGGAGGTAGTTCTCCTCGTTGCTCACCTTCGAGGACGAGAGGAACGCCACCGCATCGGGGCCGTAAAGCTCCCTTATCTCGAGCAGTCTGTTGGCTATCTCCTCTATAGCGACCCCCCAGCTGATTGGGACCATCGCCGAACCGACCCTCTTGAGGGGCCTCTTCAGCCTTCCCGGAGAGCGGACGAACTCGAGCGAGTAGAGGCCCTTGGGGCAGAGCTTTTCCCTGTTCGGCTCGCCGGGGTAGGGCTTGACCCTCATGCTTTTCTCGTCAACGAGGAGCCTGCACCCAAAGCCGCAGAAGGGACACACAACGGTCTTCACGCTATCACCTTTTGGCGAGAAGGGCGAAAAAATATAAACTTTTTTGAAGACAATCGACGAAAACTTGTCAAAGGTCAAAGGACCTTCCAGAGGAAGTACTCGTGAACCCTCGTGTCGTCCGTCAGCTCGGGGTGGAACTCGAGGCCGATTAGGTTGTCCTGCTCGACGCCAACAACCCTGTCGCCGAGCCACGCTATCGGCTTCACCTTGTCGCTGAGGAGCTCCACTATCCTCGGGGCGCGGATGAAGACGCCTATGAACGGTTCGTCGCTGAAGGCAAGCTTTACAGGCGCCTCAAAGCTGTCCACCTGCCTGCCGTAGGCGTTTCTGTTCACCTTGACGTCAAGCAACTCGAGGAACCTCTGCTCCGGCGTTGCCCCGATGACGTCTTTGGAGAGCATTATGAGACCGGCGCACGTTCCCATGATTGGCAGACCTTCCTCGCCGAGCTTTTTGACCGGCTCGAAGAGGCCAGTTTTGACCATGAGCTTTGAGATGGTGGTGCTCTCACCGCCGGGGATTATGATGGCCGAGATTCCCTCGAGCTGCTCCGGCTTCCTGAGCCATATAACCTCACCGGTAACGCCGAGGTTCTCAAGAGCTTTTTTGCTCGCCTCGATGTGCTCGCTGACATCTCCTTGTAGGCCTATAACCCCTACCCTGACCACGGTTATCCCTCCAAAAGGTGAAAAAGGAGAAGAGTCAGACGCCCCTCTCCTCAAGGCGAACCTCCAGCTCCTCGATGTCCTGGCCCTTCATCGGCTCGCCGATTTCCCTGCTTATCTCGACGAGAACGTCCGGCTCGTCCCAGTGGTTGACGGCCTCGACTATGGCCCTCGCCATCTTCGGCGGGTTGGAGCTCTTGAAGATTCCCGAGCCGACGAAGACGCCGTCCATGCCCATCTGCATCATAAGAGCCGCGTCTGCCGGGGTTGCGACGCCACCGGCGGCAAAGTTAACTACCGGAAGGCGACCGAGCTTCTTTATCTCAAGGAGGACCTTGTAGAGGCCGTCAACGATTTCGCGGTAGGTGTAGTGCCCGTAAATCGGCTCGTTCTCGAGAACCTTTGCCGGAAGTCCGGCTATCTCCTTGACGTTGAGGGCGAGCCTGAGGTAGGGCTCGGCGAACTTTTCGGCAACGCCGTAGACCTGCTCGTCGGTCATGGCCTGAATCTGCCTTATTCCCTCGGCAACGAGGCGGACGTGCCTGACGGCCTCGACGATGTTGCCGGTTCCGGCTTCACCTTTGGTTCTAATCATTGCGGCCCCTTCCCATATCCTTCTCACGGCCTCGCCGAGGTTCCTCGCGCCACAGACGAAGGGGACGGTAAATTCTCTCTTGTCTATGTGGAAGAACGGGTCCGATGGCGTTAGAACCTCGCTCTCGTCAATCATATCAACGCCCAAAGCTTCGAGTATTCTCGCCTCTGCGACGTGGCCGATTCTGACCTTGGCCATGACCGGAATCGTTACGGCGTCCATTATCTCCTGAATCTTCTCAATCGGCGCCATCCTTGCAACGCCGCCGGCTTTTCTGATGTCAGCGGGAACCTTGTGAAGTGCCATGACCGAGACCGCTCCGGCCTCTTCCGCAATTCTCGCCTGCTCGGCGTTGGTGACGTCCATGATGACACCGCCTTTGACCATCTTGGCGAATCCCCTCTTCAGTCTCTCCGTCCCTTTGGCTTCAATAACATCGAACTTTCCCATACCAATCACCCCTTTCCGCTTTCCTTCAGATTTTGATTTGAAAAAGGGAATATAAGCCTTGCCACCGAAACGGAATGGCGGGGGTGAAAAATGTTTAGTAAAATACATCAAAACCCGAAGGAGCTCACCGAAGCTTCCCGACAATCTCGAGACTAACGTCAAAGTTCCTGACCGAGTGCGTCAGATAGCCGAGGCTTATGACATCTACGTCGAGCTTCGCATACTCCTCGATGTTCTCAGGAGTTATTCCTCCGGAGACCTCGATTTTCACCCTGTCGCGCAGGCCCTCGCGCTTTAAAGCCTCAATCGTCTCCGCTATCTCCCCGGGTTTCATGTTGTCGAGCATCACAACGTCGGCCCCGGCTTTTGCCGCCCTGAGGGCGTCCCCGAGGCTCTCCACTTCAACCTCGACAACTTTGTAAACAGAAAATTCCTTCGCGCGCCTTATTGCTTCCTCCAGCGGAACAAGGGCGAGATGGTTGTCCTTGATGAGTATCGCGTCGCTCAGCGAGAAGCGGTGCGGCTCTCCACCCCCGATGAGGATAGCCTTTTTGTCTATCGGCCTGAGAAGGCTCTTCCTCGTGCCGGCTACCCGGACCTTCGGGTTCACAGCTCTAACTTTCTCGACGAGGTTTCTAACCTCGGTCGCGATACCGCTCATCCTGCCCATGACGTTTAACGCTGTTCTCTCGACGAGCAGAATGGCCCTCGCGTCCCCCTCAAGCTCGAGGATTACGTCTCCCCTCCTCACTTCCTCGCCGTCGCGTTTTCTGACAGAAACCTTGACGCCAAAGTGCTCGAAGAGGGCTTTAGCTTCTTCAACGCCCGCTATAATTCCGTTCTGCTTGGCCACGATTACGGCCCTGGCTTTAGTTCCCTCGGGAATCACCGCCTCGCTCGTCACGTCGCCGAAGGGTGCATCCTCTTCAATGAACCGGAGGAGGTAGTTGAGGGGGACCATATCAGCTCATCTCCAGCATCCTCTCGATGGCCTTTCTTGCCTTCTCGGCTATCTCGGCTGGAACCTCCACCCGGTATTTCATATCTCTGAGCGACTCGTAGACGCTCTGGAGCGTTATCGCTTTCATTCCAACGCAGACGGCGTCCTCCCTCGCGGGATAGAACTTTATGTTCGGGTAGAGCTTGCTCAGCCGGTATACCATCTCCCTCTCTGTGAAGACGACCCACTCGTCGTGCTCAGGCGCGTGCCGTATCATTCCGCCGGTGGAAACGATGATGTCGGCCTTTTCTTGCACTTCTGGCTCGCATTCGGGGTGAACCATGAGCTTGGCGTTTGGGTGGAGCCTCCTCGCGCGCTCGACGTCTTCAAGGGTGAACTTCCTGTGGACGTAGCAGTGGCCATCGGGCGGGACCGGGATTACCTTCTTGCCGGTCATTCTCGCGACGTAGCTTCCTAAGTTCTTGTCCGGACCGAAGATGACGACGTCGGAATCGAGCTTTTCGACGATTTTGACAGCGTTGGCGGAGGTAACGGTTACGTCGGCGTAGGCCTTTGCCTCGGCGGTGGTGTTCACGTAGAGGACGACGGGAGCGTTAGGATACCTCCTCTTAGCTTCAAGTATGTGCTCGACTTTGAGCATGTTGGCCATCTCACACGTGGCGTTCTTAGATGGAATGAGAACGGTTTTCTCCGGGTTGAGGATTTTAGCGGTCTCGGCCATGAAATCGACGCCCGCGAAGACTATGACGTCGGCATCGGTTTTCACAGCTTTTCTCGCGAGTTCGAGGCTGTCCCCAAGAAAATCGGCTATATCCTGCACCTCGGGGAGCTGGTAGTTGTGGGCCATGATTATCGCGTTGCGCTCCTCCTTGAGCTTCTCAATCTCGGCAATCAACCTCTCCTTGTCCATTTCACACCCCTCAGCGGGGGTAGAAGAGGGGAATTAAAAGGGTTTTTGGACACCTTTGGTTATGGGGGACTCAGGACATCCCTGAGATGTTCTTCTGTGGTCTCCCTCAGGAGCAGTGGGGTGACTCCAACGCTTTCCGCGTGTCTTGCCATCTTAATGTCGTCGGTTATTAGAAGGCCACCCATTAGCTTTGCCAGTGCAATGAAGTATGCATCAAATCCAGAAGCTCCAGTAAGGGACGCAACATCAAGGGCTTCCTCAAAAATCTCGTCTTCTCCAATTATTGAATAAGAAATCGAAAGGGATTCAACAACTTGAGGAATGACGTCTCTGTGGCCGTTTCTCCTGAGCACGCTGGCAATTTCAACGAGCCCGGCTCTTGGAAGAGAGACCTCGTGATTATCGCACAGTTTAACAACGAGTCTTGCCTTTCTGTGTGTTTCCAGTTCTCTTTGGTAAACATCTTCAGGCAAACCTCTCCGAGGGAGTAGCAGGGCCTTTGCCAAGACACTGGTATCAAGAATCACCCTCATCTCTACCCCTCACAGAATCAAGGGTTTCATCAACGTTCTCCCTCGCCTCAAGCTCCAGCTCATCAATAAGCTCAGAGAACTTTTTCTCTTCGATGTAGATTACTATTCGCTTTGATGGAAGCGAGAGGGGTTTGAGGGGCTTTATAACACCGTTCTCATAAACGGCCTCAATCACCTTAGGCATTTTCTCACCATCGAAACTTCGACTTGAGAATTTAAAAGGTGAATGGTCAGAGCCTGCACTTCCCATCGAAGAAGCTCGGCCTCTCAAAGGCCTTTCTCATGACCGGAAAGTCCTCGCGGTAGTGGCTCCCCCTGCTCTCTTCCCTCGCGAGTGCGCACTCGAGAACGCCCCTTGCAAGCAGTTTCAGCCTCGGGTCGGTCTCGATTCCCTCAAGCTCCCTGAGGCCCTCCCGGAGGGTTTTTGCGCTCCTCACTATTCCGGCTTTTTCCCAGAGCAGTTCCCTCAGCGCGTCAACGTCCCCCGGCTCGTAGCCGTGGTAGGCCGGCTCCTTAACTTCCCGACACCTCGGCCTTTCCCTCGCTATCGTCCTCGCAACTTCAAGACCGGAAACAAGGCACTCAAGGAGGGAGTTGCTTGCTAACCTGTTCGCCCCGTGGAAGCCGTTGCAAGAAGCTTCACCTATCGCGTAGAGGTTCTTCACAGGCGTTCTGTACCAGAGGTCAACCGCTATTCCACCCATCGTGTAGTGGGCTATTGGCGAGACGGGGATTGGGTCCTTAGAGGGGTCTATCCCGTCCTTCCGCAGGAAGGCGTATATCTGCGGGAAGCGCTTCTTAAAGTTCTCTATTCCAGTCGCGTCGAGGAAAACTTTCTTTCCAGTTTGCATCTGGCGGTAGATTGCCCTTGCCACAATGTCCCTTGTCGAAAGCTCGTTCACGAAGCGCTCTCCCTCGTCCGTTACGAGCTTGGCACCGGCTCCCCTAACGGCCTCGCTTATCAGGAAGACGCCGTTCTTTCCGATGTAGCCAGTGGGGTGAAACTGAACGAACTCCAAATCTCTCGCTGGAACACCTTTCATGAGCGCGTCGCCGATGAGGAGGCCTGTGTTCTCGGGAGAGCCGGCAGTGAACCTGAAGAGTCCCGAGAATCCGCCGGACGCGATAACCGTCGCGTCGAAGCGGAGGAACTCACCCTCGACGAACACTCCGTAGGCCTTCCCCCTCTTTATCGCGAGCTCATCCGCCTTTCCCCTAATGAACTGAACATCCAGCTCCTTGGCGCGGAGGTGGAGGAGCTTCGTGACGTGCTTGCCGGTCTCGTTCTTAATCGTGAAAACCCTGTGGAACGAGTGGCCGCCCTCGGTCTCGCTCGCCTCGAACTTCAGGCCGAGGGAGAGCAGGAAGTCATAAGCTTCACTCCCCTTCGAGATTACGTTCCAAACGACCTCGAGGTCGTTGATGTACTTTCCCGCTTTGATTGTGTCGAGAACGTGAGCTTCAAGCGAATCACCTTCGAGAACCGGGAAGGCTATTCCAGCTTGAGCGAGGTAGGAGTTGCTCCTCCTGATTCCGGGACCGATGAGAGTGACCTCAAAACCCCTCTTGGCGAGCGCTATGGCCGAGGTTAGGCCAGATATTCCACCGCCGACGATTCCAATTTTCATCCAACCACCTGGTGGAAGAAGATAGGGAGAGCTTAAACGGTTTTCTACTTCCCCAGAGGATAGTTCGGGGCCTCGTTTGTTATGAGTATGTCGTGCGGGTGGCTCTCCTTAACTCCCGCCTGCGTTATGATGACGAACTCGCCCTTCTCCTTCAGCTCCTCGATGTTTTTAGCCCCGACGTAGCCCATTCCGGAGCGCAGGCCACCAACGAGCTGGTAGAGAACGTCGCTCACGCTTCCCTTGTAGGGAACGACGCCCTCAACGCCCTCCGGGACGAACTTCCTCGTCTTCATGTGGCCCTTCTGGTAGTACCTCTCGGCCCCGCCCTTCATCATGGCCCCGAGCGAGCCCATTCCGCGGTACTGCTTGTAGCGCCGTCCGTTGATGACAACCTCCTTTCCCGGCGCCTCTTTCGTCCCGGCAAGGAGAGAGCCGAGCATGACCGCGTCGGCCCCGGCCGCTATGGCCTTGACGATGTCGCCGGAGTAGCGGATTCCGCCGTCAGCGATGACGTGGAGCCCGTACTCGCTCGCTTTGTCGGCGACGAGCGCTATCGCTGTAACCTGAGGGACGCCGACGCCGGCCACAACCCTCGTCGTGCAGATGCTCCCCGGCCCTATTCCGACTTTCACCGCGTCGGCGAAGGTTAAATCATCGACGGCCTTCGGGTTGGCGATGTTTCCGACGATGAGGTCTGCATCGACCGCTTTCCTTATCTCCTTCATGGCCTTAATCGCCTTGAGGTTGTGGGCGTGAGCTGTATCGATGACGATGACGTCCGCTCCGGCCCTATCAAGGGCCTTCGCCCTTTCAAGGTCAAAGGGACCAACGGCAGCAGCAACCACCAAATCACCGTTTTCATCCCTGACGGCGTTTTTCCACTTTCTCCTCTTCGCCAAATCGCTCATCGTGATTATACCAACGAGCTTCCCTTCAGAGTTCACGACAGGAAGCCTGTCAATCCTGTGTTCGAACATCAGGTTGAGGGCTTCCTCGGCCGTTACGCTTTCGGGAACAGTTATCGGCTCATCGGTCATTACTTCCCTCACGAGCTTTCCGGGCTTGACTGCTATGTCCTTCTTGCTTATGACGCCGACAACTTTCCCATCCTCGACGACGGGCAGGCCGTCGATGTCGTTCTTCTCCATCAGGAAGAGGGCGTAGTCAATCGTCTCATCGGGTGAAATCGAGATGACGTCCTCGACGATGAAGCGCTCGGCTCTCTTGACCTTCCTGACCTGCTCGACCTGTTCGCTTATGCTCATGTTCCTGTGGATTACTCCTAAGCCACCTTCCCTAGCCATTGCGACGGCCATCTCCCACTCCGTTACCGTGTCCATCGCGGCGCTGAGAATCGGAATGTTCAGCCTTATCCTTGGCGTAATCCTCGTCGAGACGTCAACGTCCTTCGGCTCGACCTCGGTTGGCTGGGGTATGAGAAGAACGTCGTCGAATGTGTAGCCCTTGAGGGCATTAACAAGTTTGTGTTCAAACTTTCCCATTTCTGCCGGACCTCCCCGTCCTTTTTAACGTGAACCTGTCAAGGATTTTTAAGGATTTCGAAGCGGTTTTACGTTGCATGTCATCCCACGAATCTGAACATATGTCGATTTTTATCCCTCTTTTGTCTAAAAATTTGTTAATCTGTCGCGGTTATCACCGAAAAATAAATATAGAACATTGCAGTTTGCCTTACGGTGATTGCCATGAGGAGGAGTTACGGAATCCGGGAAGCCATAAAGAAACCAAGGGGGGAGGGCCAAACCCTTCGTTAGTGCCAGGTCCGAGGAGTTACTGCTTGAGGTTTTGAAGGAAGGTCTCTTCTGGGCCGCCTGGGGACGGCCTTTGGAGGTCATGCCGTTTCTGAGGGGGAAGCTCTTGGGCAACGGATTGGGCGAAGGCTCCAAGAGACAGCTTGAGTGGCTTCTTGACGAGCTCGAGGAATTTTACAAGCGCGTCGCCTGCTGCGGCAGGGTTGAGGAAAGGCACGTCAGGGCAATCAAGTCCTTCTACAGGGACATCGTCTCGGTTATAGAAACGGACGGGGCTTAGCTTTTTAACCCCTCCTTTCTACCATCTCAGGGATGATGAGGGAAGTTTCGTCCGAGCGGTGAGGAAACTCGCATGGGCTGACCTCAAAGGCCAAGGATTCTCCTGAGGCCTTCCTTAACTTCAGCAACCTTTTCTTCCTTCAGGACGCCAAGGCGCTTTCTCACGAGCTTTTTATCGAGGGTGAAGACCACGTAGGGCTTCACAAGGCTCGGCTTTATCGGCCTCGTTCCAGAATAGCGAGCAACGTCCCGGTCGGTTATTAAAACGTTGTACTCGGCAAAACCGCTCCCGAGGTTCGACGTTATCTGGAGGGCTATAATGGCGTTTGAAACCCCGTTAAGTTCGTCGTTCGAGACGATTAGCGCGGGCCGAAGCTTCCTCCCAACTAAATCAACAAAAGGGAACTCAACGAGAACTACTTCCCACTGGCGGAGCTCATTTCTCGGGCTCATATGGAATTCCTCCAGCCTCGTCCCAGTACTCGTCGGCCTCACTCTTCCAGTCCTCTCTGAGAATCTTCTCGACGGCCTTCAGATAGGCCCTCCTCTCAAGTTCTTCATCTAAGCGTTCGTCGAGAAGAAAGCGACGGAGCGCGTCCTTGATTACTTCGCTCCTGCTTGAGTACAGGCCCTCTTCAACGAGCCTGTCCATCCTCTCCGCAAGACCCTTCGGGATTCGGACTGAGACTTTAACGGTCGTCACCATTTCGTTCACCTATGCCTCCATTTGTCGGACAGGATATAAGGGTTTCCCAACCTTTTAAAAGTAGAGTTGTTAGTCGTAGCAGGGAAGAAAAATGAGCGAAAACGAGAAGCTCTCAAAGTTCATCGCCAAGCTAAAGGTTCTCATCGAGATGGAGCGTAAGGCCGAGATAGAGGCCATGAGAGCCGAGATGAGACGGCTCAGCGGTCGCGAGAGGGAGAAGGTTGGAAGGGCCGTTCTCGGCCTCAATGGAAAGGTAATCGGCGAGGAGCTCGGCTATTTTCTCGTCAGATACGGGCGCGAGAGGGAAATCAAGACCGAGATAAGCGTCGGCGATTTAGTTGTGATTAGCAAGAGGGACCCTCTGAAAAGCGACTTGGTTGGAACCGTCGTCGAGAAGGGGAAGCGGTTCATAACAGTGGCTTTGGAGACCGTCCCGGAGTGGGCGCTGAAAAGCGTTAGGATAGACCTCTACGCCAATGACATAACCTTCAAGCGCTGGCTTGAAAACCTTGAAAACCTCCGGGAGAGCGGGAGGAAAGCTTTAGAGCTCTACCTCGGCCTGAGGAAGCCTGAGGAGGGCGAGGAAGTAGAGTTCACGCCCTTTGATAAGAGTTTAAACGCGAGCCAGAGGAGGGCAATAGCGAATGCCCTTGGAAGCCCGGACTTCTTCCTGATTCACGGGCCGTTCGGGACTGGAAAGACGAGGACACTCGTCGAGCTGATACGGCAAGAGGTGGCGAGGGGGCACAGGGTTCTGGCCACTGCAGAGAGCAACGTGGCTGTTGACAACCTCGTCGAGAGGCTGGTTGATTCCGGCATGAAGGTCGTCCGCGTCGGACACCCGAGCAGGGTCTCCAAAAAGCTCCACGAGACGACCTTAGCTTACCTAATGACCCAGCACGAGCTCTACGGCGAGCTGAGGGAGCTTCGCGTAATCGGGGAGAACCTGAAGG
>NZ_JAMONU010000090.1 GCF_027066465.1 Thermococcus sp. | reverse complement strand
GAACCCGAAGTGGGGCTTTCCGCCGGAGAAGAGGCCGATGGAGATGCACATGCAGTTCGGCATAATCAACCTTGACAAGCCACCGGGGCCGACGAGCCACGAAGTTGTCGCGTGGATTAAGAAGCTCTTCAACCTGAGCAAGGCCGGCCACGGCGGAACCCTCGACCCCAAGGTCAGCGGCGTTTTACCGGTTGCCCTTGAGAGGGCCACGAGGGTCGTTCAGGCGCTCCTCCCTGCCGGTAAGGAGTACGTGGCTCTGATGCACCTTCACGGTGACGTTCCCGAGGACAAAATCCTCGCGGTTATGAAGGAGTTCCAGGGCGAGATAATCCAGAGGCCACCGCTGAGGAGTGCCGTAAAGAGGCGCCTGAGGACGAGGAAGGTTTACTACATCGACGTGCTCGAGATAGACGGCAGGGACGTGCTCTTCCGCGTTGGTGTCGAGGCGGGAACGTACATACGTTCGCTGATTCACCACATAGGCCTGGCTTTGGGCGTTGGAGCTCACATGGCCGAGCTGAGAAGGACGAGAAGCGGTCCCTTCAAGGAGGACGAGACGCTCGTGACGCTCCACGACTTGGTGGACTACTACCACTTCTGGAAGGAGGACGGCATTGAGGAGTACTTCAGGAAGGCGATACAGCCGATGGAGAAGGCGGTTGAACATCTGCCCAAGGTGTGGATAAGGGATTCGGCCGTTTCTGCCGTAACGCACGGCGCGGACCTGGCCGTTCCGGGAATAGTCAAGCTCCACAAGGGCATAAAGAAGGGTGACCTCGTTGCGATAATGACCCTCAAGGACGAGCTGGTGGCACTCGGAAAGGCCACGATGACGAGCGGTGAGATGCTCCAGCGGAGCAAGGGCATAGCTGTTGACGTTGACAAGGTCTTCATGCCGAGGGACTGGTATCCGAAGCTGTGGTAGCGGCCCTTGCTGACGCAAGCGCCGGCGGAAGATTTAGTGCCTTTTTAGAATTTTGCTGATTTTTTATTGGGGTTTTCTGTGTATCTCGGGGTAACGGGTGTTTCTCTCTTTGAAGGCGCCCGATGGGCGCCGATATTGAAGTCGAAACTATCTCAAAGGGCTTTAGTTTGATTTAACCCCATCTCAGCTTGTTCTTTTGTTAGTGCACGATTGACCTTTCGCCTATGAGTAAGAAGGGCACTCTTTGGTCAAACTTTGCTTTGCAAAGTTTGTTAGCCTGCGCGAAGTTTCATCAAGGTTAGTAGCTCCTTTCTAAAGTTCATTTTTTGAGGATTTTCTCAATCAACATGACTCTTTTTGGGTGGGGTTATATTGAATGCCTTTAGTGTGGGTTTAAATTTAAATTGACGCCCTTCGGGCGTCGGAAGAGAGTAAACTCTTTTTGAGGGGGGCCATTTGGATTCTTCCCCTTTAAGCATTATGCAATTTTGTGAACAAAATCCCTAGAATGGGTTTTGGTAGTGAGCTACTAACTTTTGGTGAAGCTTTTTCCAAAAGCTTCCTGTACTCTCAAACCCCCAGAGTGGGGCTTCGCCCCACGTTGGGAAACTTTGCCTTCGCAAAGTTTCATCAAAGTTAGCATGCCTTTTGAACAGGTTGTTCTCAGTGGGTTTACTTCCAAACTTACCGGTTTTAAGCGTGTTTTCCTCCCGTTAGCGCCCTCCGGGCGCTGTTTAAAACTAAAAACTTCCCTCCACACGCTATCATGAGAGTAAACCTGAATCCATTCGACTTTTTAATAACGCATGCAACTTTCCCTCTGCCCTTCTGGACAGTTAAACTATTTTGGTCAAGCTTTGCTCAAGCAAAGGTTGCCGGGGGGCTAACGCCCCCACACCCCCAGAAAACTTTGCCAAGCAAAGTTTTTTGAATTATTTTTCTTTTCAATGGGTCATTTTGAAGGCGAGAAGATTGATTCTCTTATCGTGCAAGTCCTCCTGAACCTTTATTAAACGTTTTAGCGTATCGTAGCAAGGTGGCGTGTATATGAGCTGGAAGGACCCTCGTCTCCTCCTAAACTTTCTTCTCGGGACGGTTTTTCTGGCAGTTATGTTTCACTACTTCCTTTCGCATTCATTGGAAAAAAGCCTCCCTTTCGTGGTTATCTTGTCGCTTCTCTATACTCTGGCCCATGTTCTTCGGAAGGAACCGGATAAATGGAGAAAGTCTGGGCTCTTAAAATCCAAGGGCTTAAGGTATCTCATCTTTTTCCTGGGCTCGTTTGGGTTCAGTGTGCTCTTATTCGGGCTTATGTATCTGGTCTTTGCAAAACCGGGAACTTCGTTCGTTTCCCTCGTCAAGGTGCTCGGAGCTCTCTTTGCAATAGGCTCCTCCCTGATGTTCCTCGTCTCGGTGTTTTATAGCAAGAATAAGACGCCTGAGAAAATCACTTACTCCCGGCAGAACTTTCTGAGGGAGCTTTCGGCGTCAATTCTCCTATTCATGATTTCATACTTCTCCGGTGTTAGCTTGGAAAAGAGTGTTTCAATGGCTCTTTATGTTTTTGTTGCGGCCGGCTGGTATTATTCAATGATGGCATACAAATACGTGATATCAGACAGGATACTCAAAATCCGGACCGTTGTGAATTTTGTTGCCATTACTTCAGGGCTGTACCTGTTTGTAGTTGATAACGTAATCATCAGCGGGTTGGTGGGGATAGTTTTTGCGGTTGCCTTGGAGAAAGACTACGAGATAACAAGGAAGCTCGTGGAAACGGGACTGTTGGATAGGAGATACGCCGAAAGCGGGGCCGGTGGTCTGTTTTATGCAATCTTTTATCTGTTTGGAGTGATTGTAGTTTTGATTGTGGTCACTGGAAATTATAACGCATCTTTCATCAGGGAATCCCTGTTAACGATGTTTAGGCTACTTTATCTGTTCACGGCGATTTTCCTCCCCTTCGGGACGCTAATCGGGTGGTTAAGGTTGAAAACTCATGGTGTGTGAATCGATGAGCAATAGCGCTGGAGAAACTACTAACCGGGACATGAGTCCGCGTGCATCTTTATAAACCCCTCAACGAAGCACCGCACATGGGCCACTACTACTCCGAGGAGCCGAACGTTCCGCTGAAGACAAAAACCATAGAGGTCTGCCTTAGGGGCCACTGCTTCAAGTTCATAACTGCCAGCGGTGTTTTCTCCTTCGGAAAGCTTGACAGGGGAACGGAGTTGCTCATAGAGAACATGGTTCTCGAGAGAAACTGGCGCGTTCTTGACCTGGGTTGCGGCTACGGGGCAATCGGGATAGTCGCATCGCGCTTCGTTGACTACGTCGTCATGACCGACGTGAACAAACGCGCGGTCAGCATAGCGAGGAAAAACTTAAAAATCAACGGCGTTAGAAACGCCGAGGTCAGGTGGGGAAGCCTCTACGAGCCCGTTAAGGGCGAAAAATTCGACTCAATCATCACCAATCCCCCCGTGCACGCGGGAAAGGAAGTCCTGAGGGAAATAGTTATAAACGCTCCCCGGCATCTCAACGATGGTGGCCTCCTGCAACTGGTGATTAAGACGAAGCAGGGGGCAAAGTATATTAAGGCCCTCATGGAGGAGACCTTCACCGAAGTGAGAGAGCTCGCGAAGGGGAGCGGTTACCGCGTGTACGCCGGGATTGCCTAGCCTGGGAAGGCGCGGGCCTTGAGAGCCCGTGGGCGTTTGCCCGCCGGGGTTCAAATCCCCGTCCCGGCGCCAAAATCCCTTTGATTCCCAAGAGGGATGGGAGGTGTATTCGTAATGACCGAGAACTTCAGGCACATAGTCCGCGTTGCGGGCGTTGATTTGGATGGACACAAACAGCTGAGATGGGCACTGACAGGGATTAAAGGAATAGGGATAAACTTCGCGACGATGGTCTGCAGGGTTGCGGGGCTGGACCCGTTCATGAAGACGGGCCACCTCACCGACGAGCAGGTCAAGCTTATAGAGAAAATCCTTGAGGACCCCGTTGCCCACGGAATCCCTGTCTGGGCGGTCAACAGGCCCAAGGACTACGAGACCGGTAAGGACCTCCACCTTATCACGGCCAAGCTCGTTATGGCCTGGCGTGAAGACATCAACAGGCTCAGGCGCATCAGGGCTTACCGCGGCATAAGGCACGAGCTTGGACTGCCCGTCCGCGGTCAGAGAACGAGGTCAAACTTCAGACACGGTCAGACGGTTGGTGTTAGCAGAAAGAAGAAGTGAGGTGGTGTAGATGGGAGACCCGAAGAGGCAGAGGAAGAAGTACGAGACTCCCCCTCACCCCTGGATTAAGGAGAGGCTCGACCGCGAGAGGGTTCTGAAGAGGAAGTATGCCCTTAAGAACAAGAAGGAGCTCTGGCGCCACGAGACCCAGCTCAAGGAGTTCAGGCGTAGGGCAAGAAGGCTTCTCGCAGCGAGTGGCAAGCAGGCGGAAATTGAGAGGCAGCAACTCCTCCAGAGGCTTTACAGGCTCGGCCTTCTCCCGGCCGATGCAGTGCTCGATGACGTTCTCTCGCTCACCGTTGAGGACGTCCTTGAGAGAAGGCTTCAGACCATCGTCTACAAGAAGGGACTCGCCAGGACCATCAAGCAGGCCAGGCAGCTCATAGTCCACGGTCACATTGAGGTCAACGGCCAGATAATCCGCTCACCCGGCTACCTCGTTCTCCGCGAGGAAGAGGACGCAATAACCTACGCCAAGAACTCGCCCTTCGCCAAGGAGTCGCACCCCGAGAGGATGGTTATTGAACAGGCAAAGCAGGGTGGTGAGGCATGACCGAGGAGGGACAGGTGAACATCAAAAAGAAAGAGAAGTGGGGTGTTGCCCACATATACTCCTCCTACAACAACACCATCATTCACATCACCGACCTCACCGGGGCCGAGACCGTCTCCAGATGGAGCGGTGGTATGGTCGTCAAGGCCGACAGGGACGAGCCTTCCCCCTACGCGGCCATGATTGCCGCCAAGAGGGCCGCCGAGGAGGCTATGGAGAAGGGCTTTGTGGGGGTTCACATCAAGGTTCGCGCCCCCGGAGGAAGCAAGAGCAAGACCCCTGGACCCGGTGCACAGGCCGCAATCAGAGCACTTGCGAGGGCAGGTCTTAAGATAGGCCGCGTTGAGGACGTTACACCGATACCGCACGACGGAACTAGGCCCAAGGGCGGCAGGCGCGGAAGGCGCGTCTGACCTTTACAACCTCTTTTTTGGTGGTGCCAATGGAACCGAAGTTTGAGATTCTTGAAAAAAAGGAGGACTCGATAAAGTTCATCGTTAGCGGCATAGACGTCGCCTTTGCCAACGCCCTCAGGAGAACTATTCTGGCGGAAGTTCCGACCTTTGCCGTTGACGAGGTCGAGTTCTTCGAGAACGATTCGGCTTTATTTGACGAGATAATCGCCCACAGACTGGCTATGATTCCGCTCACGACCCCCGTTGAGAGGTTCTCGCTCGACGCACTTGAACTCGACGACTACACGGTTACCCTTTCACTAGAGGCAGAAGGACCGGGCATGGTTTACTCCGGTGATTTGAAGAGCAGTGATGAGGGGGTAAAGCCCGCCAATCCGAACATTCCGATAGTCAAGCTCGCCGAGGGACAGAAGCTCACCCTCAACGCCTACGCCAAGCTCGGTCGCGGGAAGGACCATGCAAAGTGGCAACCTGGCTTCGTTTACTACAAATACTTGACGAAAATCCACGTAAGCAAGGACGTTCCCGATTGGAAGGAACTCAAAGAGCTTGCCGAAAGGCGCGGTTTACCCGTTGAGGAGAAGAAGGACGAGATAGTCATAACCACAACCAAGGCCTTCTACCTGCCGAGGAAGTTCGAGGAATATGAGGGCGACAAAATACGGGAGGAGATAATACCCGGGGCGTTCGTCTTTACAGTGGAAACGAACGGAGAACTCCCCGTTGAGGAAATCGTGAGCATAGCGCTCAAGATACTAATGAGAAAGAGCGATAGATTTATAAACGAACTCCATAAATTAGCGTCCGACTGACGCGGGGGTAGCCGAGCCTGGCCAAAGGCGCGGGATTCAGGGTCCCGTCCCGTAGGGGTTCCGGGGTTCAAATCCCCGCCCCCGCACCAGATTCACGCTTACCCCGTCCACCTGTCGGTTTCCCTGCGAGAGCGTTGAGGAGGTATGTTCATGGTCAAGAGAACCGGTCCCACCGACATCAACCTGAGAAGGCTCATTCGGGCACTCAGAAAGAAGTCGAACGAAGAGGGAGTTAAGATTTGGAAGGACATCGCTTGGCGCCTTGAGAGGCCGAGGAGGCAGAGGGCTGAAGTCAACGTCAGCAAGATAAACCGCTACACCAAGGAGGGCGATACCGTCATCGTTCCGGGTAGCGTTCTCGGAGCTGGAAAGCTTGAGCACAAGGTCACCGTTGCTGCATGGAAGTTCAGCGAAACCGCTAAGAAGAAAATCCTTGAGGCTGGTGGCGAGGTCATGACCATCGAGGAGCTTATGGAGAGAAATCCGAAGGGTAGTGGAGTAATCATAATGGAGTGATGGGCCATGAGGATTATTAACGCTGAAGGACTTATACTCGGAAGACTCGCCTCGAAAGTGGCGAAGATGCTCCTCGAGGGCGAAGAGGTCGTTATCGTCAACGCCGAGAAGGCCATCATCACAGGAAACCGCGAGGACATTTTCGCTAAATACAAGCAGAGAACCGAGCTCAGAACTAGGACCAACCCGAGGAGGGGTCCCTTCTACCCGAAGAGGAGCGACGAGATAGTCAGGAGAACCATCAGGGGCATGCTCCCTTGGAAGACCGACCGCGGAAGGAAGGCCTTCAGAAGGCTCAAGGTCTACGTCGGCGTTCCCAAGGAGTTCGAGGGCAAGGAGCTTGAGACTATAAGCGATGCCCATATGTCGAGGCTTGCCACGCCGAAGTACGTTACTGTTGGTGAAGTGGCCGAGTTCCTCGGTGGAAAGTTCTGAGGTGAGAAAGATGAGGGTCATCCAGACCGCTGGAAAGAGGAAAACCGCTATAGCGAGGGCCACCATAAGGGAAGGAAAGGGAAGGGTGAGAATCAACCACAAACCCGTCGAGATAATCGAGCCCGAGATAGCGCGCTTCACCATAATGGAACCGCTCATCTTGGCTGGAGAAGAGATTGTCAGCAATGTCGATATTGACGTTATAGTCGAGGGCGGCGGTTTTATGGGGCAGGCCGAGGCCGCCCGCGTCGCCATAGCCCGCGCGCTTGTGGAGTGGACCAATGACATGAACCTCAAGGAAAAGTTTATGAAGTACGACAGAACCATGCTCGTTGGCGACAGCAGGAGAACCGAGCCTCACAAGCCCAACCGCTCTACAAAGGGTCCAAGAGCGAAAAGGCAGAAGTCCTACCGTTGATGCCTTCCCTTTAAAAATTTGAGGTGTTGGAAATGATAGTCCCCGTCAGGTGCTTCACCTGCGGAAAGGTGCTGGCTGATAAGTACTACGAGTTTAAGAAGAGGGTTGAGGCCGGGGAAGACCCTGGTAAAGTCCTCGACGACCTCGGCGTCGAGAGGTACTGCTGCAGGAGAACGCTCCTCAGCCACGTGGAGCTCATCGACCAGGTAATGGTTTATAAAGTCTACTAAAAACCGCAATTCTGGGCGGGGCCGTGGGGTAGCTTGGTCTATCCTCCCGGCTTGGGGTGCCGGAGACCCGGGTTCAAATCCCGGCGGCCCCACCAAAATTTAAAGACGTGCCTCTAGAAGGTGTGAAGCAGGGGGGAATAAGGGTGTTCAGGTATACCCGCTTTGAGAAGGCCCGTATAATTGGAGCAAGAGCCCTCCAGATAGCGATGGGAGCACCAGTGCTGATTGAGGTTCCTGAGGGAATCACCCCTCTCCAAGCCGCAATCATGGAGTTTGAAAAGGGGATAATCCCGCTTACAGTAATCAGACCGAGCTGATGAGCGATGACGGTAATTGAGAACGTAGTGGGCAGGGTTGCAGTGCTTAGGGGTGGGAAGTACTCCGTTGAGGTAGACGTTATAACGAGCTCTGGTTTTGGAAGGTTTGCCTCGCCAATAGATGAGAACCCGAGCCTCTACATAGCCGAGGCCCACAGGGCCGTGAGTGAAGTTGATGAGATTATAGGACCCGAACTTATAGGCTTTGATGCCACGGAGCAGGAACTCATAGACAGCTACCTCTGGGAGATAGACGGAACCGAGAACTTCGGCCACATTGGAGCTAACACCGCGCTGGCCGTTTCGATAGCTACCGCAAAGGCAGCCGCCAGCGAGAAGAACCTCCCCTTCTACAGCTACCTCGGGGGGACCTTCACAACCGAGCTACCCGTTCCAATCCTGGAACTCGGTCGCGGTGGGGAGTTCGACTACTACGTCATGGTTCGCGATTTGATGGAGATTACCGACGTTGTTGATGCCCTCAACAGCGTTCTTGAGAAGGTTAAAGGCAACACCGTTGAGGCCTACTCGAAGGCCACCGAAAAGGCCACTGACGAGCTCGGCCTTGAGGTTGCCCTGGGACTCGTCCAGAAGAAGGAACTCGACATTGAAACCGTCCTCTCGACGGTTGAGGACAACAACGTCGCCTACATAAAGCCCATTGGTGGTGAGGAGCTCTTCCTTGAGCTCATAGCCGGAACTCACGGGGTCTTCATTGACGGTGAGTACCTCTTCCGTGAGAAGGACATACTCGACAGGCGCTACTACAACGCGCTCTCCATAAAACCCATAAATCTTGGCACGCTCACCGACTTGTACAACCTCATAAACGACGCCAAGTCGGAGAGAATCATTCCAATCCTCGCGGAGGCTCGCTATGAGTCCTCCGATGAGGCCCTCGCCCACCTCGCGGTGGGCTTCCGCTGTCCGGCGATGGTGCTCCACTCTGACGCCATCGCCAAACTCAACGAGCTGATTAGAATTGCGGAGGACTTAGGTGAAAGGGGCAGGATAATAACTTTTGAAGGATGAGGGGGTGTGAGAAATGGAAGAGGAGTATCTTGTTCCACTCGACCAGTATCTGGCAGCGGGTGTCCACATCGGCACCCAGCAGAAGACCCAGGACATGAAGAAGTTTATCTACCGCGTCAGGCAGGACGGCCTCTACGTCCTCGACGTCAGGAAGACCGATGAAAGGCTCAAGGTAGCCGGGAAGTTCCTCGCTAGGTTCGAGCCCGAGAGCGTTCTAGCCGTCAGCGTCAGGCTCTACGGTCAGAAGCCCGTCAAGAAGTTCGGCGAGGTCACCGGTGCCAAAGCCATTCCGGGCCGTTTCCTTCCGGGAACTTTGACCAACCCGCAGGTTAAGAACTTCTTCGAGCCGGACGTCATCATTGTCACCGACCCAAGGGCCGACCACCAGGCCATGAAAGAAGCAGTTGAGATTGGAATACCGATAGTTGCCCTCGTGGATACAGAGAACTTCCTGAGCTACGTTGACCTCGCGATTCCCACCAATAACAAGGGTAGAAAGGCCCTCGCGCTCATCTACTGGATACTCGCGAGGGAAATACTCTACAACAGGAAGGAAATCGAGAGCAGGGAAGACTTCAAGATTCCAGTCGAGGACTTTGAGATGAAGATTGTGAGGACGTGAGGGGAAAATTTTTAACTTTTCCGCTCTACTTCCCCTCGCGCGGGGGTGCCCGAGCCTGGCCAAAGGGGCCGGACTTAAGATCCGGTGCCGCAGGGCTTCGCGGGTTCAAATCCCGTCCCCCGCACCAAAGGTTTAAAAGTTCGCTGTTGAAGGAAACCTGGCTCAGGGTCATCTGAGGTGGTTGAGATGGCGAGATTCCCCGAGGCTGAAGCAAGAATCTTCAGGAAGCTTATCTGCATGCGTTGCGGCGCCACCAATCCCTGGGGCGCAAAGAAGTGCAGAAAGTGTGGTTACAAGGGACTTCGCCCCAAAGCTAGGGAACCGCGTGGCGGAGGGCGCTGATTAGGTTCCCTTCAACTTTTTCAAAGTTTCTTCAAGAAACTCTATTCCTTCTTTTAGCAGTTCCTCACCCTTTGGTGTGAGCTTGTAGTACTTTCTGGCCGGTTTCCCCGTTTCGCTCTCCTGCCACTCGGCGGTAACGTAGCCGTCTTTTTCAAGCTTGTATAGAACAACGTACGAGCTAACGGTGGCAGGTTCAAAATTGAACGTCTTTCTAATATGCTCTTTGAGCTCATAAGCGTACATTGGCCTCTCTTCCAACAGTCTTAGGATGTAAAGCCATAGAACCTCCTTCGTGACCTTGTTCCTTAACCTTTCGATGGGAGTTGTCATGCCCTTCACCTGTTTTACGCCTTGTAAATATTTTGGAAGCGTGTAATTTAAGCGTTTTGGCCAAAAAGGTTTTATGAGGACGGGAGATAATAGGGTAGGGTGATAAAATGGAGTTCAACACGGGGACTATGTTCAGTGATATGGGTGTTGGTGCCTTGGTTGGCTTTATAACCGGTTACGCCCTAAAGAAGTTGCTCAAAATCGCAATAGCAATAATTGGTGCATACGTTTTGAGCCTGTTTTACCTTCAGGAGAAGGGAGTTATAACAATAAACACAGAGAAGCTATTCAACCTAACCGGAAACCTGAGCCAGCAGGTTGTAGGACTTGGACAGAAGGTTCTTGGAATCCTCCCCGGAACTAGCGCCTTCGTTGCGGGCTTCTATCTGGGATTCAGAAAAGGATGAAAAACATTAAACCTTTCCTCTGTACAGTATCTTTACAAGCTCCTCTGGAAGGCCTTCCCTCTTGATTTTCTCCTCGATGAGTCTCTTTTCCTTTTCGTAGTCAACTTCAATGAACTTGGCGTGAAGGGTGTCAACGTCAACCAGTGCGAAGGTTGCCTTGTGGTTTTTGCTCGGTGGGTAACCTATGCTCCCTGGGCAGATGACCCTTCCGTACCTCGTCATCGCGTTGACCGGGTACTTCGGCGACGCCACGAAGAGTATCTCGTAATCCTTGACCGGCCTCATTATGGCCTCGTAGTAGCTCGTCGGCTGGTCGGGGAGAACTTGTCCCTCAAACGGATTAAGCGGACTTCCGTAGACACCGAAGATGTCGTTCTTTCCAATCTTGTCCACGAGGTAAATCGGCAGGTCCCTTATGAACTCCCTACCCTCATGGCCGAGCTTCTCCCAGGTGTACTTCAGGGCCTTCTTGATGTAGTCCGGATAGTTGAGCCTGTCAATGTAGTCCGGTCCCTCAGCATGCGGGTCGCTGGCCGCTATAACTTGGTCGAACTCACCGCGGATGACCTTGACGACGTTGTTCCTGATGAGGTCGTCGAGCGTATCGAGAACCTCTCTTGGATACGGGAAGAGACCTACCACGTTTCCAAGGACGTAGTACTTCTCAATCTCGTAGCCCTCTTCCTTAAGAGTCTCAATCTTTTCGAGGGCTTTAGCCAAGGCCGGAAGGTTTCCGTTTATGTTTGCCAGAACAGCCACGTACACCATGATACCACCTCCTTTTTTCTTACCTAAAGAAACTAAAAATCGGGAGTATTTAAACGTTTCGGGACATCTTGGAGTCTGGGAGTTGGAGTGGGTTTAAGACATCAGAAGGGGAGCGTCCTTTCTTTTCTTGGTAGCTTGTCAAACTTCGCGCAGGCGAGCAAGCTTTAGGAAAGCTTGACCAAAGAGCCCTTTCTCACCAACGGGACGGAAAGTCAGTTGTGCACTAATTAAGGCGCGATTTTAAACGAGTTTAACTTCAAAGATGCCTTGGGTATTAGTTTCAACCTACT
>NZ_JAMONU010000089.1 GCF_027066465.1 Thermococcus sp. | reverse complement strand
GCCCGAGCTGACTAGCTCACCGAGCGCGTAGAAGCCGAAGATAACCGCGAGTCCTCGGTAGGGTCTCATGGTAAGACCTTAGAAAAAGAGGTATAAAATCATAGCCCCTCGAGGAAGGCCTTGACCTCCGAGCGGTCGTTCAAGTTAACCGCCGGAATCCCCCAGACTCTTGCGACGAAGCGCAGTTCCCTCCTGTAATCGCCGGGAACGGCCGAGAGGTGGTTGGCCCCCATGACCTCTATGAACGTCCCCTTGTCGAGGGGGTTCTTCACGGCGGTGTGGGGCCACTGTCTGCCCCAGAGGAGCTTGCTCTCGAGGCTCTCGTCTATTTCAACGCCCTCCCCAAGGAAGTACAGCAGGTAGTGCCTCCCACCCCGCCTGATGAGCCTTGCAAAGGTGAACGTCGCCTTCGGTGTGCGGTAGCCGAGCGCGGCACCGCTCCTCCCCTGGCACTGACCTCTAAGCGTCGTTGCCCTGAGGTTCTCCTCAGGGTTTTCGCTCAGCTTTGCGTAGTAGAGGGAAGCGGCCCCGCAGTTCGCTATGACAACGACGTCGTCGTCCACGTACTTTATATCGCCAAAGAGGGGCGGCTTCCCGCTCAGGAGGAAGAGGAGCGACGAACTTATGGTCCCCTTGACGTCCCCCTCGCACGTCGCTGGGATAACAGGCTTCTCCCCCTCTGCGTCCAGGCTGAATGGCAGGAAAGCGGGAATCAGGCAGGCAGTTGTCCCGTAGATTTCGCTCAGCTCCGGCTGGCACTTGACCGAGACGCCAATCGTTCCGTCCGTTAGGAGGTCCTTAGCCGCTAAATAGAGCCTTATCTGTCTCTTCAAACTCTCGGGCGTCAGCATCTTCCCGTCGAATTCAACTCTGGCCTTCGAGGTCAGCCAGCGGTAGAACTCCTCGACCCTCTCATCGGGGATTTCCCCGGCGTTTTTGACGATTAGGTACTGGTCCAGCATCAGGAAGTCGCCGATTATTCCCTTCAGCCTCGGGAGGTCGTCCATGAGGTGCTCCATTCCGAGGGTGTACGGGGCGCCGAAGAGGAGTATCCTCGACAGGGACAGCTTTTTAACTGCTTCAACGGCCCTTGCCCAGCTGGCGACCCCTTCAAGGTCTCCCTTAATCCTGAAGTGCCTGAGGGCGTATCCGTTGACTGCGCTCTCCCAGAGCGAGGCGCCGACCGATGTTACGCATGTCGAGCCGGCCCAGGCAGGGTCGTCGTCCGCGTAGAGCAGAACCGGAACGTTGGCTTCCCTAACGAAGGCCGTTACGAGGTTGCTCTCCGTCCAGTGCCAGAGTCCGAAGATAACCCCCGAGATGCCCTTTGAGAGTCCTATCCTCGCGGCCCTCAGGCTCTCCTCCATCGAGTCTATCCCGAAGTTGTTTCCATTCTCAAACGACCCGTACTTGCCGAGTTCGGCGTTGATGTCCAGGACCTCAAAGCCCTCCTTCCTCAGAAACTCAACGAGCTGTGAGTGCTTTTCGAGGAGAGCCCTTTCCCTCTCGCCCGACAGAGCCGTCGGTCTGGGGTCGGTGTAGGTGGCAACGCCTATCATGGAACCACCTCAGAATATCGCATCGCCGTCCTCCCTAAAGAGGTGCGCCCTCCTCATGTTTAGGACGAGCCTTATCTCCTTGCCCTCCTCCGCCTTGGATTCCGGCGGAAGCGATGCCGTTAATGAGTGGTCGCCAACGGAAACGTGGACTATCTTCTCGTTGCCCAGGTTCTCCAGTATGTCAACAACGCCCTTTACCGTGTTCTCCTCATCCCTTATCGGTGATATCTCCGCGTCGTAGATGTCCTCTGGCCTGATTCCCAGGGTCAGCGTCTTCCCCACGTAGTCCCTCGCAACCTCGAACTGGTCCGGGAGGAGCTTGAGTTTGAACTCGCCGAAGTCCATTCTGCCGTCTTCGAGAAGGGTTCCCTTCAGGAAGTTCATCGGTGGCGTCCCTATGAAGCCCGCAACGAAGGTGTTCGCCGGGTTGTTGTAGACTTCCTCGGGCGTTCCGACCTGCTGGAGGACGCCGTGGTTTATAACCGCAATCCTGTCGCCCATCGTCATTGCCTCGACCTGGTCGTGGGTGACGTAGATTGTGGTTACCCCGAGCTGTTTCTGAAGCTTCTTAAGCTCGGCGCGCATCTTCACGCGAAGCTTAGCGTCGAGGTTGCTCAGAGGCTCGTCCATTAGGAAGACCTTGGGCTTTCTTATTATCGCCCTGCCCAGAGCGACCCTCTGCCTCTGACCTCCGCTCAGCTCCCTCGGTTTTCTCTTGAGAAGCTCTGTCAGACCGAGCATCTCGGCGACCTCTCTAACCCGCCTGTCTATCTCCTTCTTCGGCACCTTTCTGAGCTTGAGGGGGAAGGCTATGTTGTCGTATACCGTCATGTGCGGGTAAAGTGCATAGCTCTGGAAGACCATGGCGATATCCCTGTCCTTGGGAGGCACGAACACCTCCTTTTCGGGGTCGGCAACGAGCTGGTCGCCGATGTAGATTTGCCCCTTCGTCGGCTCCTCCAGACCCGCTATCATCCTCAGGGTTGTGGTCTTTCCGCAACCGCTCGGGCCGAGCAGAATCATGAACTCCCCGTCCTTGACGTCGAGGGTCATGTCCTTAACGGCGACGACACCATCAAACTCCTTCCACACACCAACGAGCCTAACACCGGCCATACCAAACACCTCAGTCAAGGATTAAACGTATCCTCGTGCTTTCATATTCCTCCAAAACCGCGAACATGCCACCGATTTTTACAATCTTGCCGTTGAGCTTCAAATCGAAGTTGTCGATTCCCTCCTCCAGGACGACGGTGTAGCCGACGACCTTTCCGGAGAGGGTCTCCACCTCGCCCGTCGAGAGGTTCTTCCCAACGACCTCGGCGTAGACTTCGCCCTTGGGAAGGTGCCTCCTTATTAAATCGACCGCGTGGAAGGTCGTGAAGAACCTGACGTCGTGCTTCCTGTTTATGTCCTCGATGAGAAGTTCGGACTCCTGAAAAGCCTCCCTGACGAAGGCGTACTGGGCGAATATTATCTCGGGATACGTTGCCTTGAAGCTCGGAGGGTTTCTGGGTCTGAGGCCGATGTTCTGAATGTCTATGACTTCCTTCCCATCGAACATCCCTATGAAGTGGTTGAGCCTGTGGAAGCGCCGTATGAACAGGTTTCCTTTGCCCTTCAGGCCGTTTAGGGATGTGTTTCCTCCAGTATAGATGGACAGCGTAACTCCCCCCCGAAGGGCCCTCTGGAGGTCTCCGTGTATTTTCTCAAGGAACTTTTCAGGGGCGACGAGTATTATCTCGTACTCGCTTCCCTCAATTGACTCCCTGACCATTTCGATGGCCTCATCTATCTTCGTCGTCCGCCATATCGCAGGTTTCTCGTGCTCCTTCCTCTTGGACTTGGACAGCTCCATTTCAAAGAGCTTTCTGAGGCTGTCTATCTCGCCCTTGAGACGCATAAACGCTATGGCCGGCGGAAAGGCGGCGTAGACCCTCGGCGTTCCCTCCACCTCGGTGACGAAGCCCCTGGCCTTCAGCGACGTGACGGTGTCGTAAACCCTGTTGTACGGTATTCCACTCTCCTCGGAAATTTCTCTGGCCGTGCTCGGTCCGTTCACGAGGAGCGTCCAGTAGGTTAGGACCTCATACTTGGTGAACCCAAGTCGGGTCATCGCGTTCATAATCCTGTCACTCGGTTCCACTGCAATCCCCTCCGCTGTGTTCCGTTGAGGTTTCATAAATAGGTTTGGCCACTTCCCATCACGGTGTATTTACTTTTGGTAAACAATATGTGCGCATCGTATATAAGAATTTCCTTTCGGAGCCGAAATAGCCTGCCCACATTGATTCATCAAAGTCAATTTATGGTTTTCAATCCTCGACTTTTGTCGGAATCCAAAAACTATATATATACTGAAAGTAAACACAATGTGAAAACTACCTGAGGTGCTTCCGATGGGTAGGAAGACACTTAGCATTGCCATGGCTTTGGTTGTTGTGCTCGCCGTTGTGGCGGCGGGCTGTATTACGGGCTCAACGACCTCCACAAGTTCTCCAAGTGCAACAAGCACCGCTTCAACAGCCCCTACTTCTTCTACACAGAAGCAGGTTACCGTCGTAATATACGGCCAGTGGGGTGGGGTTGAGGGACAGAACTTTGAGAGCGCCCTGAAGGTTTACGAGGAAGAACACCCCAACGTCAAGATAAAGTACGTAATCCAGTCAAAGCTCAGAGATGCCGTTCTGACAGAGCTTGCAACAGGTTCGCCGAACTTCGACATAGCCATTCTGCCCTGGCCAGCTCTCATAAAGGAGCTTGGTGAGAAGGGCCAGCTCGAGCCGCTGAACAGCATAGTTAACTACTACAACGGTGAGATTCAGAAGGACCTCCTCAACATGGTCAAGGTCGGGGACACCTACTACGCGGTTCCGATTAAGGCGTGGGCCAAGCCAGGAATCTGGTACAACATCCCAGACTTCAAGAAGTACAACCTGACACCACCAAAGACCCTCGACCAGCTCGAGCAGGACTGTAAGGTGTTTGAGGAGCACGGAATCCAGCCGATGGCGAGCGGAGCGGCAGACAAGTGGCCTCTTACGGACATATTCGAGGCCGTCCTCATAAGAATCGGCGGCCCGCAGCTGCACAACGACCTGATGCTCCACAAGATTAAGTGGACCGATCCGCGCGTTCTCGAGGCCTTCAAGATTCTGCGCGACCTCATCAAGGAAGGTTGCTACGGCAACCCGCAGACGGCCATCGGTGAGAAGTGGGAGGCCCAGGTTCCGAGGCTGGCCAAGGGACAGGTTGCGATGTACTTCATGGGTAACTGGATTGTCCTCATGCTTGAGAAGGAAGGAGCACAGCCGGGTAAGGACTTCGGACTCATTCCGTTCCCGGTCATCAACCAGAGCGCGAAGTTCGCCATAGTTGCCGGTGGAGACTGGGTCGTCATCCCGAAGAACGCACCCCACAAGGAGGCCGCGATGGAGCTTGCCAAGTGGCTCGCCGGCCCGCAGTACCAGGAGATAATGGTCAAGAAGAAGGGCTACCTCGCACCGAACCTCAAGGTCCCGCTCAGCGCCTACGACCCGATGGACGCCAAGGTCGTTGAGTGGATGAAGGAGTACGGCGTGGTTCCTGACTTGGACGACAACGCTCCGCCCGGATTCCAGCCGATAATATGGAACAAGCTCTTCGAGTTCTGGGCCAACCCGGACGACTACAAGCAGATAGCCGAACAGCTTGAGCAGTACGCGGAGCAGTACTACAAGTCGTGAGGTGTCGGAGATGGGCGGAAGGAGGTGGCTGACGAAGGACTTCTTCATCCTGATGACGCCCGCCTTTGTGCTCCTTTTAATTTTTATAATCTACCCCCTCCTCAACACGTTCTACCTGAGCTTTACCCACTGGGACGGAATGACCCAGCCGAAGTTCGTGGGGATATCCAACTACAGGGAGATGTTCCACGACCCCCTCTTCTGGACCTCCGTTAAGAACAACCTCTTCATATTCATAGTCTTCCTCCCCTTGGTTACTCTCGTCGGGCTCGGGTTTGCGGTTCTCCTTCACAACAAGGCCGTCTTCGGTAGGAACGTTCTCCGCGGTCTTGTCATGCTCGGCATGGTAATGCCCATGACCGTTGTCGGCATAGTCTGGATGCTCCTTCTCGACCCCCACGCCGGAATCGTCAACAGGATTCTCGAAATCTTCGGGGTCGCTCCGAGGGCGTGGATACAGGACCCGTCAACGGCAATCTACTTCGTTATACTCGGCTCGCTCTGGGCGTGGCAGGGCTTCACAACGACGGTGTTTCTGGCCGGACTGGAAGGGCTTGACGTCGAAGTCCTCGAGGCGGCGTGGATAGACGGTGCAAACGCCTGGCAGAGGTTCAGATACGTCATACTGCCCCTCCTCAAGCCCGCCCTCATAGTCGTAGTCACGATGAGCGCAATATACATACTCAAGGTGTTCGACCTGATATACGTTCTCTCCGGTGGGGAATCGGTTCCAATGTACCTCTTCGTGCTGGCGTACATGGTTTACTATGAGATATTCTACAACTTCCGCTGGGGCTACGCCGCAGCGATAGCGACACTGCTGACGGTTTCAGTCTTCGTGTTCTCGCTCGGGATGCTGAAGAGGATGATAAGCGAGAGGGGTGTTGAGAGTGGTTAAAGTAAGCACCAGATACAAGGTCACCATAAACCTCGTGGCGTGGACCATTGGGGTAATCCTCTTCATACCCCTCTTGGCCCTCGTCATGGCCTCGATAAGGCCCTTCGCCGAGATAGTGAACGGCTGGTGGAACTTCCACAACGCCCACTTCACGCTGATAAACTACAAACAGGTCTGGGACGCCGGCTTCTGGAGGTACATACTGAACTCCCTCCTCATAGCGACTTTTGCGACTATACTTCCCATACTCATAGCGGGCATGGCGGCCTACGGCTTCACGTCCTTCAGCTTCCCGGTGAAGACGCTCCTCTTCCTGACGCTGGTCGCCATTCAAGTTGTTCCCCAGCAGGCCGTGATAGTGCCCCTCCTCAAGCTCTTCAGGGACCTCCACATGTACAACCAGTACTACGGGATAATCCTCGTTCACTCGACCTTCGCGCTGCCCTGGACGATATTCTTCCTGAGGAACTTCTTCAAGGCGATTCCGAAGGACTACGAGGAGGCCGCGAGGATAGACGGCCTGAGCGACGTCGGGATATACTTCAGGGTGATACTGCCGATAGCACTGCCCGCGATAATAAGCGTCGCCGTCGTCCAGTTTATCTTCGTGTGGCAGGACCTGTTCTTCGCGCTCACCCTCCTGAGGCCGGACAAGTGGCCGGTTTCGGCTGGGGTTACGACGTTCATAAGCCGCTACAACCCCAACTGGGGACAGCTCACAGCCGCTGGCACGCTCTCGATAATAGTGCCCATACTCGTCTACGTCCTCCTGCAGAAGTACTACATGAAGGGCGTAACGGGAGGCATCAAGGGATGAGCAGCGAGTTCCTCCTCGGGGTGAACTACTGGCCGAGAAGGAAGGCCATGTACTGGTGGAAGGATTTCGACGAGAGGGAAGTCCTCGAGGAGTTCACCCAGATTAGAGACCTTGGACTCGGGCTCGTGAGGATATTCCTCCTCTGGGAGGACTTCCAGCCGAAGCCAAACGTCGTCAGCGACTCGGCCCTCTCAAACCTCGGAACGGTCCTCGACACGGCGAAAGAGCTGGGTCTGAAGGTGATTCCAACATTTTTCGTCGGACATATGAGCGGCCTCAACTGGCTTCCCGAGTGGCTGCTCTCGGGAAAGCCCCACGAAAGGTTCCTGACCTTCTCCGGCGGAAAGGTCGTGGATTCCGGGGCAATCAACATCTACGAGAACCCGCTCGCCCTGGAATCAGAGAGGCTCTTCCTCGAGACCGTTGGAAGGGAGTTCTCATCGCACAAAGCCGTTCACAGCTGGGACATCTCCAACGAACTCGACAACGTCTTCATACCGAGAAACCCGGAGGTAGCGTCGCGCTGGCTCTCCTTCGTTTACAGAACCCTGAAGAGCGTTTCGAAAAAGCCAGTAACGTTTGGAATCCATCAGGAGGACATTGAGGGGGACAAGCACTTCCGCGTTCCGGACGTTGCCAGGTGGAACGACTACCTCTGCATGCACGCGTACTCCGTCTACACCGACTTCACGGACCCCCTCGACCCGTACTTCGTCCCGTTCACCTGCGTTCTCACGAGGGAGCTCGGTGGTAAAGAGGTTCTCATGGAGGAGTTCGGGATGCCCACCACCGAGGGGCCGACGAGAAGGATTAAGTCAGCCACAGGAAAAACCGTAATGGAGCACTACCTCATAAACGAGGAGGAAGCCGGTATCTGGCTGGAAAAAACCCTGAGGCTCATAAGGGCCGTGGGGAGCCTTGGAGCGGTTTACTGGAACTTCTCGGACTACCATCCATCGCTGTGGAACAGGCCGCCCTTCGACAGGGCCGTTCACGAGAGGTTCTTCGGGCTGTTCAGGGGGGACGGAAGTCCAAAACCCGCCGCCTCTGTGATGAGGAAGCTTGCGGAGGAGCCGAACGACCCGGCCGAGATAAGGGTAAAGCTTAACGTTCCAGAGGACTACTACTCCAACCCGAAGGAGAACCTGAAGCGCCTTTACCTCCAGTTCAGGGGAGTGGTGGAGCATGATAGTGAGCCTCGGGGAAGTTCTAATCGACATGATAGCGCTTGACGATAAGCCGCTGGCCATGGTGGAGAGGTTTGAGAGGCACCCGGGAGGGGCCCCCGCAAACGTTGCGGTGGGCCTCTCCCGATTGAACGTCGAGAGCGCCCTCGTCAGCAAGGTTGGAAGGGACCCCTTCGGGGATTTCCTCATAGACGCGCTGGAGCGGGAGGGTGTAAAGCCCCTCGTGGCAAGGGACGAAGAGAAGCACACGGGAGTGGTCTTCGTCCAGCTGGTAGGGGCCAAGCCCGAGTTCATACTCTACGACGGCGTCGCGTACTTCAACCTTCGGGAGGAGGACGTCCCCATAGACGTTCTGAAGGAAGCGGAGGCCGTTCACTTTGGGACCGTCACCTTCGCGAGGGAGCCGTCGAGGGAAGCCGTCTTCAAAACGCTGAGGAAGCTGAGGGGAAAAACCGTCCTGAGCTACGACGTGAACATAAGGCTCGACCTGTGGAGGGAAAGGGAGGAGGAAATGCTCGACGATATAAGGGAGGCACTGAAGCTCGCGGACATCGTCAAGCTCGGCTGGGAGGAGTACAGGTATCTGGCGGAGAACGGCATTGCCGTTGAAAGCTTCAGGCCAAAGATTCTCGCAATCACCCTCGGCTCAAAGGGCTCCCTTCTAATCTCGGGCAGAGCCAAAGCCGAAGTTCCCGCGATAAAGGTGAAGGCCGTAGACACGACCGGAGCGGGCGATGCATTCATGGCGGGCCTCCTCGCCGGCATTCACTACGCAAAAGCCTTTGGAGCGAAGGAGTACGAGCCTGAACTCCTCGAAAGGCTTGGCCGCTTCGCCAACCTCGTCGCGGGTCTCTCCGTGACGAGGAGGGGAGCGTGGAGCGTGCCAAGGTTCGAAGAGATAAAAGAATCTCCGGAGTTCCCCTTGTTGAGGAGATGAGAGCGTGTTCCTAAGGAACTGGTCGTTTTCCGGGAGATATGCACCGGAGTGGGGAAGCGGCGGAATCTTCGGGCTGAAGTACAGCAACGGCATCCTGTACTTTACGCTGGCGTTCGAGGCCGAGGCCCACTTCATAGACTTCAAAACGGGGGAGGAGAGAACGTACGACTTCCACCTCCTCGGCTTCCCCCCGAGGAGCGGTGGGGACACGTACAACGCGGTCGAAACTGTGGACGAGTTCATATACTTCGGCGGCTGGGTTCACGCACCCGCCGAGTACCTCGGGGGCAGGGTGAGCTTCAGGAACAAGTACTCCCACATCCACGTATACGATACGGAAGAGGAGAACGTCAAGCTCCTGTGGAGGGATTCCATCCACGATGAAGAAAAGTGGGCCGGGGAAGTCAACGAAATACTCTACGACCCCGTTAACGACGAACTCCTGATAGCGAGGGAGGACGGGCACTCACATCTTGGAATCTACGGAATCAACAGGAAGAGCGGAAGCGCCGAGAGGCTCCTTGAGAAGCCCTCCCCCAAGGGAACCCTCGTCCACGACACCGCGGTGTTTGGAATAGGGAGCAACTTCGAGTGGGGTGTCTCTGAGTTCGGTGTGCTCGACCTCGAGGAAAGGAAGTGGGACTTCATCAAGCCCGGCGGAAGCGTTGACGGCGGTCCGATTAACAGACCGGAGCTTGGCTCCATGGCGTCGGCATACAACAGGGCGTTCGCCTTCGTCAGAGGGGGTCTGTTTGCGGGCAGTCCCTTCATCGGCGAGGGGTTCACCTTCTACAGGCTCTTCGATTTTCCAACGTTCTACGCGCCCTTCAGGGTGAACGCCCTGAACGTTGGCGGCGGCATTCTGACGGCCTACAACTCCTACCACGACGTCTCCTTTGGGGGAAACCGGTGGGGAAGGTTCACCCACACGGTCCCGGGTCCGAGCGTTCTGGTTTATATAACCCCCCCGATGGTCAGAATCGTTGGCGTTTTCGGGGCGAGGGTAACGAGCATCGAGAAAGCTGACGGCAAAATCCTCGTCGCAACGAACAGCGCACCGAACACCGGAGAAACCACGGCAACTCCCTTCGACACTGGGAGACGGGACATAGTCCTCCTGGAGGAGGACTCGCTCCTGAGGGGGTCCCCTCCGGTGGCGTTCTCCCTGCCCCTCGAATCCCTTCGGGGAAACGAGCCGGTCTTCGGAGGCTTTCCCTTGGATGGATACAGAAGCGCAAGGGCCGTGTTTACGCTCAAGGAAGACGCCAACCTGACCGTTTACGAGTACGACCTCTCCCTGCCGCCAAGTTACGCGGAGGCCGAGAGGTTCTCCCTAAGAAGGGGAAGGAACGTAATCGACCTCAGGGGCTTTTCAGGAATCGTCAGCTTCAGGTTAGAAAAAAGGGTTGAAGGAAAGGTGAGGGTGGAGCTGTCTTAGGCCTTTCCAATTATGTTGTTCCAGGAGTAGCTCGAATTGATAAGCTCCTCCACGGTCAGGCTCTTTTCACCCACGACCTCTGGTTCGAGTTCCTCGAGGGTCTTCAGAATTTCCTCCCTCGGAAGTGCCTCCTCATCGAAGACCACAAAGCCGTTCTTTGCAAAGCCGTTGATGAAGACCCTCCACACCCTCTCGTCCTTCTCAAGCTCGTACTGCTTTGCGGAGGCGTTCTCAAAGTTCGCGTTCTTGAACCTAAACTCGAGGCGGGTGAGCCTCTTGTCGGGACTAACGCTCATGTTCACACCTCCTTAACGCCGAAGTAGTCCTCGATGTCAATGTAGGTCTTCCGGTAGAGCTCGCTGTTCTTCATCTTCTCGACGAACTCCTTGGTTCTCCTGTACTTGTCCTTCCAGTAGTCCCAATCGGGATGGAGCTTCTTCCACTCCTCCCAGGTGTAGCTGAACTGGGCCTGAACCTTGTCGCGGTAAAGCTCGGGAATCACGTTGAAGGCACAGAACGGGACGATTCTGCCGTCGGGCATGGCGTAGTGAATTACACAGCGCTCAACCCTCTCGACGTCGTAGTTGTACTCGTCCATGAAGTGCATCATTCCGAGGAAGAGCGCGTTGGTGTGGAACTGACCGAGGGCGTCGTAGTTTCCGTGCATGAAGGCGTTCTTTATGAGGTCGAGAACCTTGAGGCCCTTCGGGGCGTACTTGTCGTCGTAGAAGCTCTTGAACTTGAGGAATATCTCCGCCCCGAGCTTGAGCTTCTGAAGCCTTCCGAGCTTGCCCCACTTCTCAATCTCCTCCGCCTTCTCCTCGAGGAACTCCACGAAGCCCTCAACGTCGAGGAACCTGCTTATTGGAATAACCCTCTTGTGCTCCCTGTCGAGGAATATGTAAGTCGCGGCGCCGCAGCAGTAGTGGCTCGTCATGTAGTAGTGCTTGCCCGTGAAGGCCTCGAAGAAGCGCGCTATATGGCCTGCTATCGGAATCGGATACCAGTCGTTCATCTCTATTGCCCCGTTGGTCTGCTCCTCGATGCGCTTTATCGCGCCGGGAATTGTTATCCTGAACCTCTGGCGCTCCTTCTTTGGAACCCTGCCCGTCATGGAGAGG
>NZ_JAMONU010000088.1 GCF_027066465.1 Thermococcus sp. | reverse complement strand
GAGATAACGGACTACATGCGCAGGCACGGCCCGTTCGAGCCGCACAGGCTTCCGCTCGAGGACATGGAGTACACAACCCTGCCTGGCGTGCTGAAGAGGCTTGAGGAGCGCTTCGAGGACATTGAGTGATTTCTCCTTTTCTTCCAGTTTAGCTTTTCCCCGACTTTATTGCCCAGGTATGTGCACGTTCTTCGTGCTCTCAGGCAAACAGGAAAACTTAAATACGTTCGCGTTCTACCTAACACTTGGAGTGATACAAAAGGGGTGGGAACATGAGGTTTACGGTTCTCAGGATTAAACTCGATGAAAAGGCCGTTGAAAGCGAGGAGCTTGAGAGGAATGACGTTTACGGCATCATCGACTACGGAATAGACCTCCACGAGAAGCTTGGGACGTACTCGATAGACCCATACGACCCCAGAAACGTCATTGTCATGGGCATGGGACCGTTTGCGGGTTCGGCCCTGCCCGGTGCACACAGGCTCATGTTCTTCTTCCGCTCCCCGCTCTACGGGACTCTCTTTCCATCGGCGATGGGCGGTGCCGCCTACGCCTTCAAAAACGTCGGCGTTGACTTCGTAACTTTCGAGGGAAAGGCCGAGAAGCCCGTCGTGGTTCTCCTCTACAACGATGGCGAGAGCGTAAGGGTTGAGCTCCATGAGATTGAACTGGAGAGGGTCATCGAAATCTGGAGGGGCTACAAGGGCGAAGAGGGCGTCTACGCCCTCACCCAGTACCTCATAGAGGCCTTTGGAGGGCGCTTTGACTTCGAGTACAGGATAGCGGTCGTTGGCCCCGCCGCGCTGAACACCAACTACGGCGCCATATTCTCCCAGGCGCTGAGGAAAGGAAAACGGCTCGTCGGCAGCGAGGACTGGGCCGCTCGCGGCGGTTCCGGAAGCGTTCTGCTCAGGGCGCACAACGTCATAGGAATAATCTTCGGCGGAAAGCCGAGGAAGAGGAAGTTCCCGGGCGAGGACATCTCGAACTTCAGAACTGCGAAGGGCATAGTTGAGGGCGTCCACAAGAAGCCCTACAACGAGGTCATAAGCGAGAAGACCACGAAGTACCGCTTCAACCCCAAGCTCAACACCGGCGGAACCTTTGGCGGAAACTACCCGGCCGAGGGCGACTTCGTTCCGATACTGAACTGGCAGATGCCCTACATTCCGAAGGAGGAGCGCATAAAAATCCACGAGAACATAATGAAGCACTACTGGGAGCCCTTCAACGAGGAAGCAATAAAGCCCAAGAACTGGACGACCTGCGGCGAGCCGTGTCCGGTCGTCTGCAAGAAGTACCGCAACGGCCACCACGTCGAGTACGAGCCTTACGAAGCCAACGGACCGCTCAGCGGGAGCATCGTTCTGAGGGCGAGCGACATAAGCGTCCACGCGGCCGATGCTATGGGCTTCGACGCAATAGAGTTCGGAGGAACCGCCGCCTGGGTTCTCGAACTGCTTCACCGCGGGCTTCTCAAGCCCGAGGAGGTTGGCTTAAGCGGCAAGCCGGACTTCACAAAGGATGCCCTCATCAACAGACCGATAGAGGCGAGCGAGACCAACGCGAAGCTCGTGGCTGAACTGGCCCACCGCGTGGCCTTCGGCGAGAACGAGATAGCGAGGATAATCGGCCTCGGCAAGAGGAAGGCGAGCGTAATCTTCGACGAGCGCTTCAAGGACAGGCTGGACTATGGCGAGAGCTTCAAGGACTATGCTGTCTTTACTCCACTCGGCGAGGACGGCGAGATAACGCCGACGATGTACTGGGCGATAGGCAACTACATACCGCTCCCGATTCAAGGAAGATACTGGACCTTCTACCAGTTCGGTGTCTTCCTCGAGCCTGAGGAGCTGGCGCAGAAGATAATAGCGAGCGCTCTCTGGGAGTTCTGGTACGACAACGTCGGCTGGTGTAGATTCCACAGGGGCTGGATGAAGCCGGTCTTGAAGGCGCTCTTCATGGACGCCTACGGCCAGAACATCGACATGGAGGAGCACGCGAAAAAGCAAATAAAGAGGCTCATCGAGTACGCCAGAAAGGCCGGCTACACCCCGGTCTTCTGGGATAGCATGCGCGTCATAGACCTCGTTTCGGCCGGCAGTGAGGAGTTCGGAAACGAAAGGTGGGCCGAGAAGTTCAGGGCCGACAAGGTCGGCACTGCGAAGGAGTATCTGGGCAAAGTCCTGGAAGCCTACAGCGAGATTTTGGGGGTTGAGTGGAGGTTATAAACGGGAAAGAACCAAGAACTTTGACCCCTCTACTTTTTCTTGTAAATGACAAGTGCCAGGACTCCCACACCGAGTATCACCAAGAAATAGACGAAGCTCATCGAAATAATTGTGTTGCCTGTTGTTTGTGGCTTTTTGCTGAAGAGGCTGATTCTTTCAATCTGCAATGTGGCGTTCATCATCCTCGATGTTGTTCTGACTGCCAGATAGTGGACGGGTTCAATTCTGGTCGGGGCTTCAAAGGATTTAATCATGTTCCCGTTTTCTAGCATTAT
>NZ_JAMONU010000087.1 GCF_027066465.1 Thermococcus sp. | reverse complement strand
TGGAGTTCGTGAAAGAGAGGGAGACGGTGGTCGATGCCGGGGAACTGGAGGTGTGAGTGATGTTCCTCTACACCAAAAACTTCGACGAGCAGAAGGCGAAGGCGATGGAGGGCCTCAGGCAGGCCTTGGCGGAGGGCAAGGTTGACGAGGACATAATTGCCCTGCTTGAGAAAATCAACGCGCTTGAGAACTACTTCACAACGAGCTCTTGCTCGGGCAGGATTTCGGTCATGGAGATGCCCCACTTCGGCGACAAGGTCAATTCCGTCTGGCTCGGCAAGTGGCACAGGGAAGTTACCGTTGAGGAGGTCCTTGAGGCGGTTGGGAGGCACTCGGCCGGTCAGCTCTGGTTTCTTGTCCGGAGTCCTATCCTTCACGTCGGCGCGAGAACGCTTGATGATGCCGTTAAGTTGCTCAACCTCGCCATAGGGCTGGGCTTCAAGTACAGCAACATCAAGAGCGTGAGCCATAAGAAGCTCCTCGTCGAGATTCGCTCGACCGAGAGAATGGACGTCCCGCTCGGCGCGGACGGCGAGTTGTGGGTGAGCGAGGACTACATCAGGAGAATTGTGGGCATAGCGAACGACCAGCTGAGAAGGTTTAAGGGGAAGCTGAAGAGGCTGGAGGAAGAGGTTGGAAAGCTATAACGACGCCTTGCTCTTAATGGGAGTGCATCCATATAAACGTCTTCAGCAGGGTATGGGCGATGATGAGGATGATGGGCAGTACGAGAAGAATTCCGAGTTTCCTCTTCTTTGGATAGATTAGCATTCCCAGAAGGCAGTAAAGTGCCTCTGAACCTGAAAGCAGCAGGGCGTACCGATACCCGATGGGGTCTTTGCGGTAGAAGTTCAGAATCGGGCGTATCACATCAACGCGGACATCAGAGTATTTCGCAACCAAACCCACCGCGACCAGAAATGAAAGCGAGATGAGGGAACCAATGAGAATTTCCCTGGAACCCGGGGAGGGGTCTTTTCCAACGAAACGCGCGTAGATAAAGATGGAGAAGTCTATAAACAGCACTCCCACTGCCAGGAACAGGGGGAGACAAAGCATAACACACATAACAGCGAGATTGATGACGTAAACAGCGCCCTTCTCAAATCCCCTATTCATAACAGCCGTGCCGAGGAGACCCCACAGTAGAATTACGAAAGCGACATCATTTGTCAAATCCCGTATAACCCTAATGTCCGTCTCGTCAATAACCCGGGGAAGCTCCCTGAATCCAAATTTGGAATTGCGTTCCTTTTCAAGACGCCTTTTGAGTATGAAGAGGGCTATCGCGAGCGCGATGAAGAAGGAGACGACTGCCGCTATCAGCCCGGAGATTGTAATGGTCATCTTCTGGGAAGGAACACGCGGACGAAAATAAAACAGTCCCCACAGGGCCATCCAAATCATTAAAGGGACCAGCACAGCTTCCAACATCAGCTTCCGTCCGGGTTTCATATTAGACACCTCCGGCAGAGTTTAAAGGTTGAAGATGCTCCAAACAACGAAGAGCATGGCCACTGCAAGTGAAAGCAGAACAAGCGTGAGGATTCTCCTCCCAACTCTGCACGAGAGATAAACTCCCAGAAAACCAAACAGTGTGTTTAAGATTGAGAGAATCAAAAACCCCTCGGCGTTCCTAACCACGGCATTGAACATTCTTAGAACGTCTTCAGGGTAGTTCTTGGTTAAAACGTAAGAGGAAACAGCCCAGATAACAGGAATTGCGAGAGTCGAGGCAAGGGACGTTTTACCGATGAACTCAAAGGCATCCCCTGCTCTTTTACTCTTGAGAAAGTACAACGGGAGAGCTACAATCCAAACTACCATTGTGACAAAGACTGGATACATCACCACCATAAGAAAAGCCAGGCCAACGAACGCCAGTATGGCAAGGAAAACATCGTGAAACCCCAAGAGAGACGTACTGAAAATTCCCCAGAGAATGAGGTGATGGGCTATGCATTCCTGAACGTCGTACTTCAGGTAGCCTGAATCCCACGGTTCCTTCCAGTGCTCCTCAAGAATCTCGTCAATTCTCTTGATGTCACTTTTCTTATATCCATGCTTCTCTAAAATGCGGGCGAGGAAGAAGACCATTGAAGCCACCATGAGGACAAAAAGAATGAGCGTACTAAGAACCCATTCACGGGTTATGACGCCGAGTTTCACCCAGGCGAAGCCAAACAGCATCGAGAAGAGCACTACAGGAAAAACGAATATCTGGAGAATAATTTTCCACCTCCTCATTAAGACCACCAAGGGAGCCTGACACCGGAACTATAGTAAGTGCAGTTGGATTAAAAATTTTTCTCATATATTAGTAAGCAAAATCAAACAAACCCAAGTTGATGGGAACACCAGATATGCGAGAAGAGTTCTCGCGGAACCAAAAAGTGTTCAGGAATTAAAGGGGAGAAGAATCAAAGCCTTCAGTCGAGGTCGCTACTGAAGTCTTCACTTCCACCCTTGCCGCCTTCCTTCTCCTTCTCGAGCTTGCTGGCGGCGATGACGTCGTCGATGCGGAGTATCATTATGGCGGCTTCGCTGGCGCTCTTGATGGCCTGCTTGGTAACCCTGAGGGGAGCGATGACTCCCTTCTCCATCATGTCGGCCGGCTCGCCCTCGAAGACATCGACACCGATGCTCGGACCCTTCTCCTTGTGGGCGGCGATGACCTTGACGAGGGTCTCGACCGGGTCGAGTCCGGCGTTCTCGGCGAGGGTCCTCGGTATAACCTTGAGGGCCTCAGCGAAGGCCTCGATGGCGAGCTGCTCCTTGCCGCCGACCTCCTTGGCGTACTCGTCGAGCTTGATGGCGAGCTCGATTTCAGGAGCACCTCCGGCCGGGAGTATCTTGCCGTCCTCGACGATGTCCTTGACGACCTTGACGGCGTCCTCAAGGGCTCTCTCGACTTCATCAACCACGTGCTCGGTTCCACCGCGGATGAGTATGGTTACCGCCTTCGGGTTCTTGCAGCCTTCAACGAATATCATGTTCTCGCCGGCGACCTTCCTCTGCTCGACGAGCTCGGCCTCACCGAGGTCCTCTGGGGTCAGGTCGCGGATGTTGGTGACTATCTTGGCACCGGTTGCTTTCGCGAGCTTCTCCATGTCACTCTTCTTGACCCTCCTGACGGCCATTATGCCATACTTAGCCAGGTAGTGCTGGGCCAGGTCGTCGATGCCCTTCTGAACGAAGACAACGTTCGCTCCGACCTCCTTAATCTTGTCGACCATCTCCTTGAGCATGCGCTCCTCCTGCTCAAGGAAGGCCTGGAGCTGCTCCGGACTGGTAATCCTTATCTCGGCGTCGGTCTCGGTCTCCTTAACTTCCAGAGCGTCGTTGATGAGCGCAATCTTGGCGTTCTCAACCCTCTTCGGCATGCCGGGGTGAACGACCTCCTTGTCGATGACGACACCCTTGATGAGCTTGGTCTCGCGAACGCTCGCACCCTCCTTCTTCTCGAACTTGATGTTGTCGAGGTCGACCTTGTACTTGTCGCCGACCTTCTCGGCGACCTGCCTGACGGCCTCAACGGCAATCTCGGCGAGGTACTCGCGCTCCTCCTCGGCGGCCTTACCGGTTATGGCAGTAACGGCGGCCTTCTTGAGGGTCTCGACGTCGTCCGGGCTGACCTCCTTGGCGATGTTCTCAAGAATCTCCTGGGCCTTTTCGGCGGCGAGGGCGTAGCCCTTGATGATTATGCTTGGGTGGATGTTCTGGTCGAGGAGCTCTTCAGCCTTCTTGAGGAGCTCACCTGCTATAACAACGGCGGTGGTGGTTCCATCGCCGGCCTCCTTGTCCTGAGTCTTAGCCACCTCAACCATCATCTTGGCAGCAGGGTGCTGGATGTCCATCTCGTCAAGTATGGTGGCACCGTCGTTGGTGATGACGATGTCTCCGAGGCTGTCAACCAGCATCTTGTCCATTCCCTTCGGTCCAAGAGTGGTTCTAATGGTCTCGGCGACGATTCTGGCGGCGAGGATGTTCAGCCTCTGGGCGTCCCTTCCAACGTACCTCTGAGTCCCCTCAGGCAGAATAACAACCGGCTGTCCGCTCATACTCATTTTGACATTCCTCCAAACGTTTTGCCTTTTTGCGGAATCACTTCGTCAGCGCTCTATATAAACTTTTGGTTCAAAAATATCAAACTATGACCAAAATTTTGGTCAATTGATAGAAAAATTCGATAGAGGTCATAGAAAGGGCTAAAACTTGAAGTGAGAGGCTGAGTATGGTGGTCGAATGAGGCTAATCGCACAGGGGGCTGAGGCGAAAATCTACGAGGGAACCTTTGAGGAGGTCTTCGGCGTTCCTCTCCTCAAGGAAAGGGTCATAGTGAAGCACAGGGTTCCCAAGAGGTACAGGATTCGGGAGATAGACGTGAAGCTCAGAAAGGAGCGGACCGTCAGGGAAGCCCGAATTCTCCACAGGGCGAAGGAGTTCGGCGTGAACTGCCCGTACGTCTACGAGGTTAACCTGCGCGACATGGTGATAGTCATGGAGTTCATCGAGGGAAAGCGGCTTAAGGAGCACCTCGAAGAAGTTCCGATGGAAGAGAGGCTGAGCCTCTGCCGGGAAGTCGGGAGGCAGATAGGGAAGTTGCACAGGGCGGGCATCGTTCACGGCGACTTAACGACGAGTAACATGATTCTCAGGGAAGGACGGGTTCACCTGATAGACTTTGGCTTGGCGGACTTCGATTCGACCCTCGAGGCAAGGGGCGTTGATTTGCACCTCCTCAAGAGGGCAATGGAGAGCACTCACTACACCTGGTTCGAGGAGGGCTTTAAGGCCGTTCTCGAGGGCTACGCAGAGGTTCTCGGTGAGAAGGCGAGGAAGGAAATCGAGGAGAAGATAGAAGAGATAGAGAGCAGGGGAAGGTACAGGGAGCGGAGCTGGCTCAAAGCTTGAACTTGTTTACCGCGTTCATGAGCTCCTTAACGACCTCCTTGAAGTCTGAAAGTGTGGCCCTGACCTCCTGAAGGGCTGAGGTCTGCTCCTCTGCGGCGGCGCTGACCTGCTCCGCGGCCGCAGTGGTTTCCTGAGCGCTTGCGGCAAGGTTCTCGAGGAAGCGGAGTCCCTCGTCCACCTTCTCTCCCTCTTCAAGTATCTTCTCCTTGAGCTCCGCCGTTTTACGCTCCATTTCCTCCATAAGCTCGGCAATCTGGGTGAGATACGAGACGCTCTCCTTAAGGGCTTCCGTTGAGGATGAGACTGTTTCAACGCTCTTCTCGGTGACGTTAACGCTTTCCTCTATTTTGGCCATTATCTGTTCGACTATGTTTCTTATGTTGTCTGCGGCTTTTTTGCTTTCTTCTGCGAGTTTCCTGATTTCCTCGGCAACAACCGCAAAACCCTTACCAGCTTCCCCAGCACGAGCAGCCTCAATAGCAGCATTCAAAGCAAGAAGATTAGTCTGCTCCGCAATACCAGTAATAACATTGGTGATGTTCGTTATGTGCTTGCTCATCTCCGCAACTCCCCTGACGGTCTCCTCTATCATGGCCATCATGCTCCGGATTTCCTCAATCTGCTCCACTGCTTTCTCTCCCCTCTCCCCTCCTTCCCTCGCCAGCGCCGCCATATCCTTCATCGTGTGCTCAAAGTCCTCCATGGCGGCCATAGTTTCTTTTGCGACCTCGTCAATGTAGCGCATGTTCTCGGTCATCTGGTTTATGTTCTCCTGCTCGCGCTGGGCTTCAATGCTCACCTGGTTGATTGCCTCGGCCACCTGCTGAATTGCCTCACTTATCTGGTCAATGTTCTCCTTAATCACGTCGGTCCTTTCCTCGATGACGTCTGCGGCGTCTTTGATTGCTTGAACCATGCTACGGAGGTTTCTCCTCATCTTTTCCAGTGCCTCCCGGATGTCCCTCAGATGGCCGTTGAGCTGGGTGTCCACAGCGCTGAGGTCGCCCTCGGCAATCCTCTCGATGATTCTCTTTACGACCTCTATCTGCTCCTCGATTTCCCTCCTGTACTGCTCCACCTCTTGGGGAATTCTCTGGGGTTCCCTCGCGGATAGGGCTATGTAGGCTCCAACGGCGGTTCCCGCGATACCCCCCGCAAGCCCCGCCACGGGGCCGGCTAAATAAGCTGGAACGATTGTTGAAACGAACGCTATAACGGGTGAGAGTACCGAAACACCCCTGCCGTCCATAGGCACCCCTCCCTCACCTGTACGCTTTAAAAATACTTAAAGCTTTCTAATCAAAAAGAGTAATAACATAACGTCAAAAAAATGTAGTAACTACCTACACAGAGACCTACACACTGTCCTTAAATGCCCCGAGTATGCGCTCGTATATCCTCCTCTCCGCACCCCGGGACTTTTTAGCGAGCCTTTCAACTATCAGCTCAGGCGTGCTTCTCCCGAGCTTTCCGAAAACGGGCTGCCTGTCAACGATTAAATTGAGGTTCTCGTCGAGACCCTTTGCCTCTATTCCATCAACCCTCGCAAAGGGAAGCTCCCTTTTCAGGTCCTCCCCGAGGTGGGACACTATGACGACGTAGAACCCCTCTTCGTGGGCAACCTTGAGAAGTTCACCGATAATCTTAACGGCCGCTCCGGGTTCGGTTATAGCCTCGAATTCGTCTATCAGGAGCAGCTTCCTGCCGGGCTTCCTCAATGCCCTAACGAAGGAACGGAGGGCCGTCTCAAACGCCCCGGCTCCGTAGACGCTCCGCTTCCTCTTGAAGAGGAAAATCTCCTCCAGCGGCTCGAGCCAGGCCCTCTCGGCTGGAACCGGAAAGCCCATGTGGAACAGGATTCCCACCTGTGCTATCAGCTCGAGCAGGCTCGTCTTCCCACCGCTGTTGGCACCGGTCAGTATGACGACCCTCTCATTCCCCACGTTTTCCGATGTTGGGACGCTGAAGTCCTCCGGTTTTCTTCCAACAACGTAGCTGACCGGCTGAGGGTTTTCAATGAAGAGATGCCTTCCCCTGAGGAAAGCGAAGCCGCCCTCCCAGGGTTCGGGGAACGTGAATCCCTCCGCGAAATCCTTAACGGCCTGGAGGAAGTCAAGCTCTTCCGCTTTCCTAAGCTCTTCCCTCAGCCTCGGTATGAGGTGATGAACCCTTTCAAGGATTTCGCGGGCTTTGATGTATCTCTCAACCGCAAGCTCCCTTTCGAGGACATTCCTAAGCTCTTCAATTCTCTCCGGGGAAACGCTGACTGGGTAAAGTTCTTCCCTCGAGAACAGCTCGACGTCAACCCCGAACTTTTCCGAAAGCTCCTCTTCCGCCCGGGCTATCAGGTTCAGGATTTCCTCCTCAACGCTTCCGAAGTGCCTGAATATTGCCTCGTAGTTTCCGGCCCTCAGCTGGGACAGGAAATCGAGAAGCTCCCTTCCGCTGAGCGTCAGGCTGAAGCTCTCAAGCTTTCTGGATATCTCCTCGTTCAGGGCGCGCTCCTTTTCAAGAACAATCTCGTCCAGGGAATCGAGGAGGGAAGCTCTCTTCACGACACCCTCAAACTCCGATAGTGCCGAGAGGAGTTCCCCTGCAACGCTTTTACTCCCCGTGATTTCCCCGATTCGTCCAAGCGCCTCGAGTGTCTCCCTGGCCTCCCAGAGGGGAAGAACGTAAAGCTCCGGGGCGACGTCAGCCGGTGAAAGCTCAACGTCTATCCTATATCCAACCGTGCTGAGAACGAGGGGATACTCCCTTGCCTCCTCGGGATTTGTGGTGACGTAGCAGAGGCCGAGAGCCTCGGCCTTCTCAATTTCTCCCTCGTCCACGAGCAGAACCCTGTCCGAGAGGAACTCCCTGCGGAACTTTATCGGCCTGATTTTCTCAAGCTCCTCCTTAATGCCCGATGAAATCCTGGGCAGGGCCTCCTTCAGGTATTCCTGCCTTCTGAGTATTTCTTCCGGACTGGAAGTGGGATAAAAGCTCTCAAGGTAGGCCTCGCTACCCCTGAGGACGAGCCTCGACTTAATCTCCCCGATTATCGCCCGGTATATGGCCCTTGCCTCGGCGTTCAGCCTCAGCCTCATGCTCCCACGTCAGATGGGTTTTAGACCTTAATCCTCTTCCAGACCGTTCCCTGCGGTGTGTCCTCCAGCTGGATTCCGAGCTTTCTCAGCTCTTCTCTGATTCTGTCGGCCAAATCAAAGCGCCTTTCCTTCCTGAGCTGGGCGCGGACTTCAACGAGCAGGTTTATGAGTTCCTCCTCGTTCCCGGCCCTCTGCTCCTTGAAGTAGTCCTCGAACAGGCCGAAGACCTCGCCAACGTCTCTGAAGAACTCCCACGCCTTCCTGAGAATGCTCTCCTTCGGCTTTTCCACCTCGGTGAGGTATCTATTGATAGCGTTGCTGACCTCGAAGACCGCCTTCAAAGCCTCGGCCGTGTTGAAGTCGTCGTCCATGGCCTCGTAGAACTTCCTCCTGGCATCTCTTATGGCCTCGTAGGCCCTGAACTCAGGCTCGTCCCAGCGGAACGCTATCTCAGCCCGCTCCATCGCCACGCGGATGTTTTCGAGAGTGTTGTAGAGCCTCTCAAGGTTGTTCTTGGCGTGCTCTATACCTTCTTCGCTGTAGTCAAGGGGCGAGCGGTAGTGCCTCTGGAGGACGAAGAGCCTTATAACCTCCGGGTCGTAGCGCTTGAGGAGTTCTCTAACGGTTACGAAGTTGCCGAGACTCTTGCTCATCTTCTCGCCGTTCAGCATCAGGAAGCCGGTGTGCATCCAGTAGTGAACCCACTCGTGGCCGAAGCAGGCCTCGCTCTGGGCTATCTCGTTCTCGTGGTGCGGGAAGATGAGGTCGTTTCCTCCGCCGTGGATGTCGAAGCTCTCGCCGAGGTATTTGCTGCTCATCGTGGAGCACTCTATGTGCCAGCCGGGCCTTCCCTCCCCCCAGGGGCTCTTCCACTTTGGCTCGCCAGGTTTAGCTTTCTTCCAGAGGGCGAAGTCCTCGGGGTTCCTCTTGCCTTCACCGGGCTCGACGCGCGCGCCCTTCACGAGGTCCTCGAGCTTTATCTTGCTCAGCTTTCCGTAATCTTTGAACTTCCTGACCTCGAAGTAAACGCCGTCGCTACCTTCGTAGGCGTAGCCCTTTTCCTGGAGCTTCTTCACGAAGTTGATTATGTCCTCCATGTGCTCGGTGACGCGGGGATAAACGTCGGCCGGCTTGACCTTCAAAGCTTTCATGTCCTCGAGGAAAATCCTCAGAAATTTCTCCGCGAGCTCCTTCGGGTCTTCCCCTGTCTCATTGGCGCGCTTGATGATTTTGTCGTCTATGTCCGTGAAGTTCATGACCATTAGAACGGTGTAGCCCCTGTGCTCGAGGTAGCGCCTGATGACGTCGAAGGCAATGTAAGTCCTCGCGTGGCCGAGATGGGGGTAATCGTAAACCGTTGGGCCGCAGACGTACATTCTAACCTCGCCTTCGCGGAGCGGTTTGAACTCCTCCTTCTGCCTCGTGAGGGTGTTGTATATCCTAATCGCCATTCCCACCACCGGGGCCTTTTGGGAGGGCCTTTTTATTAGCTTATCGTTGCGGGAAAGCTTAAAAACCAACTCCACAACTCCGGTTAGAGCCTGAAAAAGGGGGTTGTAAAGATGGTCAAGGTTGAGAAGGGAGACGTCATAAAGCTCCGCTACACCGGAAGGATTAAGGAAACCGGCGAGATTTTCGACACTACCGATGAGGAGATAGCCAAGCAGGCTGGTATTTACAAGGAAAACGGCGTTTATGGCCCCGTTCCGATAGCGGTTGGAGCAGGCCACGTCCTTCAGGGTCTCGACGAAGCCCTTGAGGGCCTTGAGGTCGGCAAGAAGTACGAGATTGAGATTCCGCCCGAGAAGGGCTTTGGAAAGCGCGACAGGAAGCTCATCAAGACCTTCACCCTCGGCCAGTTCAGGAGGCAGGGCATAATCCCGTTCCCGGGAATGCCGGTCGAGATTGAGACCGAGGGCGGAAGGAAGCTCAAGGGAAGGGTTCTCACCGTCAGCGGAGGTCGCGTCAGGGTCGACTTCAACCACCCCTACGCCGGCAAGCACCTTATCTATGAGGTCGAGATAGTCGAGAAGGTCGAGGACCCGATAGAGAAGGTCAAGGGCATGATTGAGCTCCGCCTCCCGAGGGTCGACGCCAACAAGGTCATCATCGAGGTTGGAGAGAAGGACGTCGTAGTTGACTTCACCCCGGTTCTCGACGAGGTTGACAGAGGAACCCTTGCCCTCGGCGAGATACTCCTTGAGAGCGACCTCAAGTTCTTAGGTTATGAGGAGATAACCTTCAAGCCGAACGTCGAGGAGCTTCTCAAGCCTCCGGAGGAAGCCGCCGGGGAGAACGTTG
>NZ_JAMONU010000086.1 GCF_027066465.1 Thermococcus sp. | reverse complement strand
CCTTGGCCTGGTGCTTCTTGAGGTAGCCAATGGAGTGGTCCCCCTTGGCCATCGCCTGGTTTATCTTCGAGCCCGCCTGAAGGACTTCCCTCTTTGGAATATCCGGTGAGGAGGAGCTTACGAGCCCGGCATCGGCGAGGGGTTTGAGGCTCTCCTTGAGCATCTCACGCAGGATTTTTCTTACGTCCTTGTAGATTCCCGGCAACTCAACCTTAACCCAGTCGAAGGCTATCCTCTGGACGTAGGGCTTAACATCCGGCGAGCTCTCGGTTCTAACTTCTATGCGCTCTATCCCGAGGTTCTCCACTATCTCGCGAATCTTCTCCTCGTCGCTACCGGGCGATGCAGTTAATCCGAGGACGAGCGGGTGCTTTGCGGTTTTGAGGTACTCCCTCGCTATGAAGACGTAGGCGTAGTTGCCAACCGCGCGATGGGCTTCATCGACGACGAGCAGGACGACGTCCTCAAGCGAAATCCTGCCCGTTAGGATGTCGTTTTCAACGGTTTGAGGTGTTGCGGTAATTACCACGCTCTTTCTCCAGAGTTCAGCGCGCTTCTCCGGGGAAAGCTCGCCGGTGAGGACGTTAATCTTCTCGGGAGGAAGTCTAAAGAGTTTTCTAAAGCTCTCGGCATGCTGCATCGCCAGCGGTTTGGTTGGGGCTAAGAACAGGACCTTCCCCCCGTATTTGGAGAGCCTGTAATCGGCTATGAGCATCGCTACGAGAGTCTTTCCTAAGCCAGTGGGCAGGACAACGAGGCAGTTCCGCTCCTTACAGCGGGCGTAGATGACCTCCTGGTAAACGCGGGGCTCGATTAAATCCCTGCGGAGATAGCTCATGTTTGGAACATCTCAACCAACCATAAAAAGCTTCTCCAACAGGGGCCTCGTTACCGTTGCCAGAATGCCACCCGATACTCCGGAGAGCAGGAGAACGTTGTTGATGACGGGAAGCGCCTTGAAGACAATCAGGACGAAGGGTATGGCCCTGAAGGCCGGAAACGCTCTCGAGAGCCTCAGCGAGAGGGCTATTATGAGAACCCCAAGCCCCGTGTAAAAGGCGTAGCTCCCGAAGAAGAGCAGAGGTTCCGAGAGCTTCCTCGCCAGGAGGGGGTTCGACTCAACGAAGCCGAGCCTCACGCCTAACCACGTTGTTACGGCGTCTGCCGCCGACAGCAGGACGAACACCAAGGCGTACTTCCAGACCCTCATCGTTTTATACCTGGGTTCGATTCCTTAAATACCTACCGAACTCGTTCGAACCTACATGTGTATCTACATATGTAGCGACGGGGTGGCCCGGATGTTGCTTACGAAACACGCAAGGGAGAGAATAGCAAAGAGGCTGTCAAAGCGGAGGAAGTTTGAGAGAATATACGAGAGCCTCTGGAAGTTCCTCGATGGAGCTAAGAGAATCGAGGTTAAGGAGAACGTCGTTATATTCACGAAAGGAGGAAAGAGCCTTGTCTGCGTTAAGTTGCCCTGCGAAAGGCTGACCCTCGGCGAGATTGCGAACTTGGTTAGAAACGTGGATGGGGAATACGAGTGCGTCTACCCCGATGGAAAGATTGCCATGAGAACCATCCCGAGAAAGTTTCTAAAGCTCCTCCCGGAAGGTTGCTACTGCTTCTATCTCAACAGAGAGAAGAGAAGCCTCTACGTGGGAAGCGAGGAGCCTCTACTCGCGATAACGCTGAGACCGGCTAAGAGAGAGGAGAGAACGCCATCAGAAAACTTTATCGCTGGCGTTGAGAGTGCCCCTTCGGGTGAGAACGATGATGAGGGCAAAAAGCCTCGTTAAAGCCCGGGATAGAATCGTCCTGTGGAAGCTCAAGATAACGAGGGCCGCGAGCTACCTCAGCATAGCGAACAGCTTCATGATCCTCTTCGTGTTCGCCAAGGAGCTCTACTCAGTTCCCTGGATAGCCTCCAGGTTCAGCTTCCGGGAGTTCGTGGGAGTCACCTACACCCTCGCCGTCATCGGCTTCGTGCTCTTGGCCGAGCTCGACTGGCACTTCATGTTCAAGAGGGAGCAGAGCTACGCTCTAACCAGAAATCCCCTCCTCCCGGCTCAGTGCTTCATGATAGAGTACCTCCTCCAGAAGGCGATCGAAGAAAGAAGGATAAGCGAAAACGAGGCCAAAAAGGTTCTCTCTTCCCTCATGCTGGCCGGCTGTGATCTTGGTCAAGATGGAAACAAACGTTTTCAAGGTGCATCGGGAATGAATAACGAAGAGGAAAACGTTAAGAAGTTATGGTAGCAGTTCTATCGAGGGATGCGAAGTGAGCACAGGTGGGGATGTCACTCCCTCCACTGTTGAGGTACCTATTCCTCAGGAGTTCAAGATTCTGGCGCGGATCAGAGGGATTCCCGAAGAAAGGCTAATTCGTGCCGTTCAGAGACTTCTTATCTTGGAGGCTATATCCCTGAATTCGGAGCTTAAGCCTGAGGACGTTAAGGAGATTTCGAAGAAAGTGGGGAAAGCGGCATGGAGATCGCTGTAGTCGTTGATACAAACGTTGTCTTTGCATCGTTAATCCGATCAGGAGGTATCAACAGGTACGTTCTCACACTGTATCCTGAACTGGTTCCCTTTTTCTATCCCCAGGTCGTTGTTGATGAGGTTTTCAACCACCTAGGTGAACTTGCTAGAAAGGCAAAGTTAAGCCCAGAGGAGATTAAAATGGCCATGGGGATAATCTTTGAGCCTATGGTTTTGGTATCGAGTCTTCAGCTCTCCGACTATAAAGTCTCTTCTGAAGAGTACGTTCACGACATTGGGGATGCGCCCTTTGTTGCCTGTGCTTTGATGCTTAAAGAAAGGTACGAAAATGTCATAATATTGACATGGAACGTTTCAGATTATGCCACCGGCAAGCTTCGCGATGCGGGCATTCATGTCATGACTCCCGTTGAGTTCATAAAATGGATAAAGGAACGGTACTAGGCGGGGTTCTCGTTGATGGGCACTACCAGGATCTCCCCGAAGGGCTCCTCCTGAATGAGCTCTACCTTCCCCATGTTCGAGAGGAAGAGCAGGTAGAGGAACGTCCTCGCTATTATCTTCGGACTCGGGTCAAAAACCAAGTCCCAGAACCTTATAGGCCTTCCCGTTTCTTCGTAGAGCTTTCTGACTATCTCGTAGAGCCTGTTGACGTGCTTTTCAATGTCAACGCGGAAATCGTCAACGACGAAAACCTCCTCTTCAATCTCCTCACGCTTCTTCTTTCTGGGTTTTCTTTTCTCGGCCTCTTCAAGGGCGTCCATCAGGGCCTCCACAAGGTCGTCGAAGGTGTAGTAGCGCTCGACCCTCCTGAGGGGAGGGGTTAGGGGTTCAACCTCAACCCTTATGCGCTCCTCTCCCTTCTCCTTACTCTCTTCCTCGTCCCCCCTCAAGAGGGCCTCGCTCTTCATCCTCACGAGTATTGAAGCGGCTAAAATTGCCCTCGCTGAAACGCGCAAATCCAGCTCCCTCATTTCCCTCAAACGCTGGATGTACTTCTCGGTCAGGTCAACGATGTCTATGTTCCAGGGGTCAACTTTTCCCATCTGGACGAGCTGGAGCAGTATATCAATCGGGGTGATTTCCTCTTCCCTTCTCGACTCCATCCTCAGCCCTCCACCCGAACCCAGCCCCTATCAAAGCGCCTGTATTTTTTCTTTGTGAACTGGAACGCCTTCACAAGTTCGCGGAGGTAGCTTTCATCTGCGTGAAGAATTATTCCATCCTCCAGCGCATCCATTAGGAGAGGATGCCCCTTCTTGAGCATCTTTAGAACTTCCGTTGGGGTGTACGCCTTCGGGTCGATGGGTGCCCTCGTTCTGTCAAGGGAGTAGAGGAGTTTAAGTCGTTCGTTAGGATTTTTAGGAAGGCTTTCAGCAACTACGAGAAGGTCAACATCGCTTCCAATTCCAAAAGTTCCCTTCGCTATTGAGCCGTGGAGAAGTATCAGCTTCGGGTTGAGTACTTCGGTGATGTCTTGGACGTACTGCTGAACTTCCTTCCAGTATGGGATTTTCTCAGGGTTTTTTAATCTTCTCATTGACAAGCCTCCCGATGAACTCCATTATTTCTCTTGCCGAGTTTATTGCCTCCTCAGCGTCATTCTCGCCGTAGTACTCGTAGGGGGAACCCTCGATATACGCATCTGGATATCGTGGCGGTATGTAATGTCTGTCGAGGAGCCTTGCCTTGTTGAACAGTTCGTTAGGAACGTCTATTTTCTGAGACAGCACATCAAGGAGCTTCTTTATCGAGTGTCCGTAAGCCATTACACCCATTCCGTATAGTAGAGCCTTAACGGCGTATTCTCCAGCCTGTTGTGCTTTAAAGCATGCCCATGAGTAAAATCCTGCCCTCATATCATTCTCTGCGCTCTTAAGCGTGTACCTCGCTTGGTCCATCCATCTTTTGTATTCCTCCTCGTCGAACATCTTCAGCCCTCCAGATGACCGAACATCTCCCTGTGCTCCTCATCGCTCTTCCTTCTGGCCTGCTCTATGAGCTTCATTGCCTTCTCAAGGCTGAGCGAAACTACCTTGGAGACACCGTTTCTCATGCTCACCCCTATTATCTTGTCGGCGTTCGCCATCATGACGTCCCTGAGGGTTATAACTATGAACTGGCTCTCCCGAGAAGCTTCCTTAATCAAATCCGCGACGCGCTTGACGTTGGCGTCGTCGAGGTGGGCATCTATCTCGTCGAAGAGGTAGAAGGGAGCCGGCTTGTACCTCTGTATTGCGAAGACGAACGCCAGAGCCGTTAGCGCCTTTTCGCCCCCACTCATCGCCTCTATCCTCTTCACATCCTTTCCGGCGGGCTTCGCCTCGATCTCAAGACCACCCTCAAACGGGTCCTCTGGGTTCTCAAGGATTAGCCTTGCCTCCCCTCCAGGCGAGAGCTTGGCGAACAGCTCCGAGAAGTTCTTCGCTATGGCTTCAAGAGTTTGCAGGAACACCTGCTTCTTCTGGCCCTCTATCTCCTCGATGAACTCCTCTATGCTCTCCTTCTCGGCCAGAACCTGCTCGCGCTTGCTCTTGAGCTCGAGGTATCTTCTCTCAACGACCTCGAAGTCCTCGATGGCCTTCATGTTTACCGGTTCGAGGGCGCGTATCTCCTCCTCCATGCGCTCAATCTCTTCCCTCAATGCCTCAAGCTCCAGCGGGATTTCCTTTATCGACTTAATTAGCTTCGCGTCGAAGTGCCTTAGCTCGGCCCTCTTTTCCTTCAGCGTCGCCTCGGCCTGCGCGAGCTTTATCTTGAGGGTGTTGGCCTCTATGCGAAGCTCCTGAAGCTTTGAGCTCAGCTCGTCCTTCTCTTTCCTCAGCTCGGCTATCTCCTTCTTCAGCCTCTCACGCCTCTCGCGGAGCTCCTTCAGTTCGTCCTTCACGTTCTCCTCGGCCTTCTTCAGCTCCTCGAGCTCGGCTTCAAACTTCTTTATTGCCTCCTCGTTCTCCTTTATGTTGGCCTGGAGGGCGTTTATCCTGTTGATTAAGCCCTCGATTTCCTCCTCGAGGTCGGCCTTCCTTGGCAGGAGCTCCTCGTTTATCCTGCTCCCAAGGCTCTCGAGCTTGCTCTCAACCCTGCTAAGTTCTTCCTTAAGCTTTGCAATCTGACCCTCAACCTCCCTAATCCTCGCGTTTAATTCCCTCGCCTCGGGGTTGTCGAGGGCCTTCCTGAGCTTCTCCCTCTTCTTCTCGAGCCTCTCAATCCTTCCCCGGAGCTTCGCCATCTCGCCCTTTGCCTCTTCGATTTTCGCGGTGAGTGTCTCTATGAGCTTCTCGCTCTCCTCGATTTCTTCCTTCAGGGACTTGTCCTCTGCAAGAAGCCTCTCAAGGTCGCGCTGAAGAACCTGCAAGTCCTTCGACAGCTCGCTCTTCCTCATGCGGAGCTCGAAGAGAGTATTTTCTATCCCCTTCATCTCGGCCTTCAGCGAGTTTACCTCTGCCTCCAGCTTTTCTTTCTCGCGCTCAAGCCTCTCCACCTTTGCCTTAATCTCATCAGTATTAATCAGCCTGCCCCGTGGCCTGTAGTGGCCACCTGTTATTGCACCGCTCCTCTCGAGCAGCTCACCGCCGAGGGTTACCATTCTGACCTTTCCTATGCCGACGCTTCTAGCTTCCTCCATGTTCTCGACGATGAGAGTATCTCCGAGGGCGTAAGCTACCGCGTTCCTGAAGCGCGGGTCGTAGCTCACGACGTCCATGGCAGGGATTCCTAAGGAAGGCTTTTCCCTCATCGAGCGGGGCTTTATCTTGTTGAGCGGGAGGAAGGTCAATCTTCCGAGTTTTTTCTCCTTGAGAAGTTTTATGGCCTTTTCGGCTACGCTGTCGTCCTCAACAACCACGTTGTCGTAGTTCCCTCCGAGGGCCACCTCGACCGCCAGAGCGTATCTCCCGTCCTTAACGGTTATCAGCTCGCCGAGCGTGCCGTACAAACCGGGGATGTTGCTCTTCTTAAGGAACTCCACGGCCCTGTTTCCGCGGACTTCCCTCTGGGCTTCGGCCTTTATGAGTTCCTCCTTGGCCTTTGCAAGCTCGGGCTCGAGCTTCCTGAGCTTTGCAGTCTTTTCCTCAAGCTCCTTCTCAAGCTTCCTGAGCCTCGCTTCCGCCTTTGAGAGCTTTCCTTCAACTTCCGAAAGCTCGGAGCGCTTCTCCTCAAAGGCCCTCTTGGTTTCCTCAATCCTCTCCCGGAGGGCATTTCTCTTAAGGTTGGCCTGCGTTATCCTTGTTCTGGCCCTCTCGATTTCCTCGGTGAACTTCTCAATCTCGCTCTCCTTCATGTAGAGGTTCTTTTTGGTCTCTTCAAGCTCTTCAACCACCTTGTCGAACTCCTCCCTCGCGAGGGAATAGCGCCTGTCAATCTCGCCGAGCTTTACAACAAGTTCGTTCCTGCTCGCTTCAAGCGTCTTTATATCGGCCAGAAGCTTCTCCCTCCTGCTCGACCAGCGCTTTATCGCGTTCCTGCTCTTCTCTACCTCTTCACTGATTCTCTTGAGTTCATCCTTGGCCCTCTTCAGCCTCCTCTGGCTCTCCTCAATTTCCCGCTTCGCGCTCTCGATGTTCTTCTTCGCCATCTCAATCTTCGACTTAACATCGCTTATGCGTCTCGTTACCTCAAGGATTCCGTCCTCGCTCTTCTCTTCAAGCTCCCTTTCAACTTCAGCCAGCTCTTTCTCCTTTGCCACTATTTCCTTCGCTATGTCCTTGAGTCTGACGCTCAGAGCTTCAATTTCAGCCTCGATTTCCCTGTCCCTGGTGCTCCCCTCCTCTATAATCCTCTCAAGCCGCTTTATCTCACCGAGGAGGAGCGTAACCTTGGCCTTTTCAACGCGCTCCTTCAGGTCGAGGTACCGCAGGGCGTCGTTCCTCTCCTTCTCAAGCTTGTCGAGCTGGGCTTTAACTTCCCTTATGAGCAAATCAACGCGCGCAAGGTTCTCCTCCGCCCGCTTGAGCTCATCCAAAGCCTTCTCCTTCTTTGAATCGTACTCCGCTATTCCGGATATCTCGTCTATAATCAGCCTCCTCTCAGTCGGCGACATCTTGATGAACTTCGTTATATCACCCTGAAGAACGAGGTTGTAGCCTTCAGGCGAAATCATCGCCGCGCTTAGAAGGTCTATAATTTCACTCCTCGTCGCCCTCTTCCCGTTGAGCCAGTAGGCACTTCTCCCGTCTGGATAGACGCGCCGCTTTATAACAACCTCGTCCTCATCAACCGGAAAGCCCCTGTCCTCGTTGTTGAAATACATTGCGACCTCGGCGTATTTGGCCGGAGGCTCACCCTTTGAGCCGGCAAAGATTAGGTCGCTTATCCTGCTGGCCCGCATCGCTTTGGCCGAGAGGCCGCCGAGAACGAAGAGAACGGCGTCGCCGATGTTGCTCTTCCCAGAACCGTTGGCACCGACTATAGCTGTGAATCCCCTCGCGAGGGGAACAACAACCTTTTTGTTACCGTAAGATTTGAAGCCCTTCATCTCTATCTTCTCAATGTAAGGCATCGCTCACACCTGAGGAAAAAAGTTGAGGAGATTGTATATAAACCTCACTCAACTATCCTCCGGAGAAGGGAACGGGTCCTCTCGTCGAGGGCATCGCTCGTAACGACATAAAAATCCGAGTTTGAGAGGACGGCCATGTCACGCAACTTTCCGACGAACCTCAGCGTTGCTTCGAGGCCGTTTTCAAGTATCAGATACTCAACGGCGTCCAAAATTAAATCGACGTTTTCGTTCCTAAGGATGTCCCAAATCATCTGCTCGATAACGTGGAGGTCCCGGGGATTAACGGCCAGCGGGTGCCCAGTTTTGCTCAGCCATATCACGCTCGTGTTTCCGCTGGGACTACCGCTGTAGAAGGGAACCTTCCGGGTTATAAGGAGCTTTCTCCTCAGGGGATTGCTTCGAAGTATCCTCATGAGCTCCCCCGCTCCAACGACTCTCGAACCTTTCTGAAGGGGCCTTCGCCCCCGGAGGAACATAGGCATCACTCCGCTCCTTTTCGATGTCTGTATGATTAAAAAGGCACAATCAGTGATAAAATAGGATTCTTTATAAGCGTTTTGTTAAGTTTTACGTTTGCAAATATGTGAAAAAATAAAATTCACTCAACTTCCCTCTCACAGAGTTCGAGAAGCACACCTGTCACGGCCTTCGGGTGGACGAAGGCTATCTTGGCTCCGCCGGCACCTAACCTCGGTTCCTCGTCTATGAGCCTGTAACCCTTCTCCTTGAGCTCCTTGAGGTGCTCCTCGATGTTCGTAACGCCTAAAGCAATGTGGTGTATTCCCTCACCGCGCTTGGCTATGAACTTCGCTATCGGCGAGTCCTCGGCCGTGGGTTCCAAAAGCTCAATCCTGCTCTCGCCGATGCGGATTATCGCTGTTCTAACCTTCTGGTCCGGCACTTCCTCGATTTCCTCAACTTTCAAGCCGAGGCCCTCCCAAACCTTTACCGCCTCTTCCAGGTTCTTAACGGCTATACCAACGTGGTCTATTTTCTTAAACATGCAATCACCTCCAGAGGTCCTCCTTAAGCTTCTCCATCACGATTTGAGCCGCTGAGTACGGGTCCAGCTTCCTTTCAACGACTTCGTTAATCAGCTCCCCTGCTTCGCCCCTTTCAAGCCTCTCCTCGACCTTCCTCGCCACCGTTGAGGCGATAATCGTCTTCACTTCCTCCCTCGCGCGGAAGGCCCTCCTCTCCCTCAACCTTCCGCTCTCCTCCATGTGCTTCCTGTGCCTCTTTATCGCCTCCCAGAGGGGTCTGACGCCCTTGAGGGTGAAGGCTGTTGTCTCGACTATCGGCGGCTCCCAGCCGATTTGCTTCCACTTCTCCCTCTCGAACTCGAGGGCCATCTTGAGCTCAAGGTGGACCATCTCAACGCCTTCCCTGTCGGCCTTGTTGATGGCGAATATGTCAGCAACTTCCATGAGGCCGGCCTTAATTGCCTGAACCTCGTCGCCGAGGCCCGGAACGGTTACGAGAACGACCGTATCTGCTGTCTTGACGATGTCAACCTCAATCTGCCCGACTCCAACGGTCTCGACGAATATCAGGTCGTAGCCGGCAGCGTCTAAAACCTTAACCGCGTCGTTAGTAGCTTTCGCCAGACCGCCGAGGGAACCGCGCGTCGCCATGCTCCTGATGAAGACGCCGGGGTCGGTTGAGTGCCTCTGCATCCTCAGCCTGTCGCCGAGCAGCGCACCCCCGGTAAAGGGCGACGTCGGGTCTATCGCTATGACCCCAACCTTGTGCCCCTCGTTTCTGGCGAGCTTGATGAGCTTGTCGAGAAGGGTGGACTTTCCAGAGCCGGGCGGACCCGTTATGCCGACGACGTAGGCTCTGCCCGTGTGGGGATAAATCCTGCGGATGATTTCCCTGGCTTTCTCCTCGTCGTTTTCAACGAGGGTTATCAGCCTTGCTATGGCCTTCTTATCTCCGGAGAGGGCGGATTGAACGAGGGAATCAAGGCTCTCCATTTTCATCACTGGAGAAATTATCCAGGAGAGGGATATAAAGTTAAGCCTTAAACCTCTTGAGGTTCTGAACGGCTTTATCAACGAACTCTATAACCGTTCTCAGGGGCGTTCCCGGTCCAAAGACCTCCGCAACGCCCATCTTCTTCAGCTCCTCCGCGTCGTCGGGCGGGATTATTCCGCCGGCGAAGATTACGATGTCCTCGTTCGGCTTTATGCCCCTCTCCTCGAGGAGCTTGATAATCTTCGGAATCAGAACCATGTGCGCGCCGGAGAGGATGCTTATACCAAGAACAGCGGCATCTTCCTGGATGACCGTCTCGATTATCTGCTCCGGTGTCTGCCTGATTCCCGTGTAGATGACCTCGTATCCGGCCTCCTTCAGGGCCCTCGCCACAACCTTGGCTCCCCTGTCGTGACCGTCAAGACCGGGCTTCGCTATGACGACGCGAACCTTTGAGCGCTCGACCATTGACACCACCGGCTAAGGTTTCTCCCTTGTCGTATTTAAAGGTTGTCAAAACTCAAGGTTTAACTTTACTTTGGATATTTTGTCCACAAGCCTTTTTAAGCTCCCACAGAAAGCTCGAACCATGAGACACGACACCCACACCCATACTCTCTACTCCGACGGGATTGGAAGCGTCCTCGAGAACATCCAGGAGGCCGAGAGAAAGGGTCTATCGCTCGTCGCGATAACCGACCACAGCCACTACGTCCTGAACGGGAACTTTGAGTCGTACGTAAGGGAAATCGGGCGCTGGAAGGGGGAGGCGGAGACGGTCGTCCTCGCGGGTCTTGAGGGGAACGCCGTTGATGGGGGCGTCGACGTCCCCGAATGGGCGGCCAAAAAACTGGACTTCGTGATAGCGAGCGTCCACGAATGGGTCGAGAGGCCTGAAAGGTATCTCGAGCTGGTAAGGGAAGCCCTCATGGACGAAAAGGTTGACGTGATAGGCCATTTCGGGGCGAGCTTTCCGTACGCAGGGTTCCCAAGCATGGAAGAGCTTGAGGAAATCCTCGAACTGGCGGAGGAGAACGGAAAGGCCTTTGAGATAAGCTCCGCCTACAGGGTGCCTGAGCTGGAGTTCATTAGGGAGTGCGTAAAGAGGGGCATAAAGCTGACGTTCGCAAGCGACGCCCACAGGCCGTCAAGGGTGGGGGATATCAGCTGGAGCGAAAAGGTTTTTAGAAAAGCCGGCGGGAGAAAGGAGGACTTACTCTTCGAGGAGTTTCTTTGAGGACTTTTTCTCAGTTGTGCCAGAGTCTTATTGCAACATGGGCAGTTGGCGAGTATGACGACGCTCCTGATGAGATAGCTTTCAATTCTCCTAGAGTCTTATTGCAACCAAGGGCGAAAAGAGGAAGATATTTAGCTGGAAGTTCTCTTTCAATTCTCTTAGAGTCTTATTGCAACGATGGCGCGGGCGTTCGAGGCCTTCGGGCCAACCAACTTTCAATTCTCCTAGAGTCTTATTGCAACACGGCGAGACCGCGCATGTAGAGAACCCGCCTGAACCTCTTTCAATTCTCCTAGAGTCTTATTGCAACCGGAAACATCATCAGCCGTGTCTGGCTCCCGGTCGAGTTCGCCTTTCAATTCTCCTAGAGTCTTATTGCAACGACGTAGGCGTCATTAACGAAAGTCATTAGGAGCATGACTTTCAATTCTCCTAGAGTCTTATTGCAACAAAAATACTTCAACGCCGACGCCGTGAGGGCAACGCTTTCAATTCTCCTAGAGTCTTATTGCAACGCCTTCGACAGACCCTTAATTGACGCAATAAACCGTCCTTTCAATTCTCCTAGAGTCTTATTGCAACCGACGAGGCCTATTCTCGCATCTTGCCCGATTTGAAGACTTTCAATTCTCCTAGAGTCTTATTGCAACTCGGGA
>NZ_JAMONU010000085.1 GCF_027066465.1 Thermococcus sp. | reverse complement strand
CCAACGGCCTGCGCGCCGCTGTGAAAGCCCTGAGTGAGCTCGGCGAGGTTTACGTCGTTGCCCCACTTTTCCAGAGGAGTGCGAGCGGCAGGGCCATGACGCTCCACAGGCCGATAAGGGCCAAGCGCGTTGACATCCCCGAAGCGAAAGTAGCTTACGGAATAGACGGGACTCCAACGGATTGCGTGATTTTCGCCTTGGCCCGCTTCGGCGGCTTCGACTTAGCGGTTAGCGGGATTAACCTCGGCGAGAACCTGAGCACGGAGATAACCGTCTCCGGGACGGCTTCAGCGGCGATAGAGGCATCAACTCACGGGATTCCGAGCATAGCGATTAGCCTCGAGGTGGAGTGGAAGAAAACGCTTGGCGAGGGTGAGGGGGTCGACTTCTCTGTCTCGGCGCACTTCCTCGGGAGAATAGCAGGTGCGGTTCTTGAGAGGGGTCTTCCCGAGGGAGTGGACATGCTCAACGTCAACGTTCCGAGCGATGCGACGGAGGAGACGGAGATAGCAATCACCTGCTTAGCCAGAAAGCGATACTCCCCGACAGTCGAGGAAAGGATTGACCCGAAGGGCAACCCCTACTACTGGATTGTTGGCAAACTTGTCCAAGACTTCGAGCCGGGGACAGATGCCTACGCCCTGAAGGTCGAGAGGAAGGTCAGCGTCACGCCGATAAACATCGACATGACGGCGAGGGTGGATTTTGGAGAGTTGGCGAGGCTACTGGGAAGCACATTGAAAAGTTGAGGACACAATGAAACGACTGCTCCCTCTCTCCATTCCCCTCGTCGAGTTCGCGCTTGCCTTTGTAGTGCCGTGGGAGGACTACGTGAAGGCAGTCTGATAGTCGAGAAATCCCCCGGCTTGCTCCTTTGACCTTTCTCCATTACCAATCTTTTTCCTCGCCGTTGCGCTTCCGTTCGTCATTCTTACAGTTTACGCTCTCTGGAGGAAGCGGAGAGAAACCGCCCTGCTCTCGGGTTTCGCGGGAGTTGCCGTGCTTGCAGGGACAGTACTTCTAACCGTAACGAGGGAATAGCCCTGCTCACCGTTCCGTTCCTCGCGCCCCTTCTCCAATGGGCTGGAGAGAAGGTTTTAGAGATACAACCCGATAGAAACGAGGAAATTATATGGGCCATCTCGGCCGTTCTGAGCTTCCTTGCCATTTGGATTGTGGTTCGCATGAAACTTGCGGTCAGCGTGTAAGAAAAGAGAGAAGTCAGTCCTCCCCGAAAATCCTGTCCACGAACCACTTCTCGTCGAAGGGCTTTAAGTCGTCGTAGCCCTGACCGACGCCGACGAAGAGTATCGGCGCGCCAATCGCATGGCTTATGCTCAAAGCGGCCCCACCCCTCGCGTCGGCGTCGAGCTTGGTGAGGATTACGCCGTCTATCCTGACGGCCTCGTTGAACTGCTTTGCCTGCTCAACAACGGCGTTTCCGCTCAGGCTGTCGCCGACGAAGATTACCAGGTCAGGTTTGGTGACGCGCACTATCTTCTTCATCTCGTCCATGAGGTTCCTGTTTAGCTCGTTCCTCCCGGCGGTGTCGACGAGAACCACGTCAACTCCCCTCGCCTTGGCGTGCTGGATTGCGTCGTAGGCAACCGCCGCCGGGTCAGCGCCGTAGTCGTGCTTTATCACCTTAACCCCAACGCGCTTCGCGTGCTCCTCTATCTGCTCTATCGCCCCGGCCCTAAAGGTATCACTCGCCGCTATGACGACGCTCAGCCCGTTCTTCTTGAGCCAGCTGGCGAGCTTGGCTATGGTTGTGGTCTTCCCCGAGCCGTTGAAGCCGACGAAGACTATCACGAAGGGCTTCTCTTCTTTGGAGCGAATCATCTCGAGGAGGTCAATCTTCTTCTCAGGAGTAAGGATTTCGAGGATTGCCTCGCGGAGAGCTTCCTCTATCAGCTTGCCCTTGTTGGTTCCGATGCGGACCTTTTTGCCAACCAGCTTCTCCTTAATCTTCTCCCTCAGGGCCTCGACGGTTTCGAGGGCAACGTCCGCCTCGAGGAGTTCAAGCTCCAGCTCGTCCAAAGCTTCCTCAATGTCCTTCTCCTTAATCTCGACCTGGAGAAGCCTCTCCATGAGGCCGGGCTTCTTCTCAGCTTTTTTCTCTTCCTCCTCAATCTTCTCCTCGACCTGTCTGGTGAACCTCTTGAGCTTCTCCCTGAGCTTTCCGAACATGCTCTCACCCGGAGAAAAGAGGGGGAAGCCCTATAAAAAGCCCTCGGCGATAGCTGGTGTCATCACCGCTCAGACCCGAAGCCACTCGTCATCGGGCGCCTTACATAGGTCTTCCTCTCAACGATGCGGCCGTTTTCGAGCTTATAAACCTTCAAGAGCTCGGCCCCCATCGTCTCTCTTTTGTACGCTACGAGGTAATCGAGGTAGTTCCTGATTCTGTAGCGGGTTATTGAGTCGGCTATGTAGCGCTCCTCATGGAGGAGTATGAGCCTTCCCCTTCTTCTCATGGCATCAATCCACCTGAAGAGCGCTTCCTTCGTAATATCCCGCCGAGATGTGGGGTTCAGCACGAGGTAAACTGGAAAGTCCGCCTCAAAGGGGTTCCCTATGTACA
>NZ_JAMONU010000084.1 GCF_027066465.1 Thermococcus sp. | reverse complement strand
GGTTCGGTTCTCTCCGTCTCCATAGTACTTCTGGCTGCCGTCCTCGCCTATGAAAGGCTTTTCGACCTCTTCAAGTGGTCGCTGGTCGTTTACCTCATTCAGGCGGTTTTCGGAGTTCCCTTCGCGGTTCTCGGTCACTACGTCACCGGCTTCGTTGTCCTGTTCACCGGATTCATAATCCTCCTAATCCTCGGTTGGGTTGAGGAGAGTGCTGGCCCTGACCCCTCGAACGACGGCCTCGTTGTGGAGTCCCTCTCCGAGGCCCTCACCCCGCTACCCGTTGCATTCATGTTCATCGCGGTTCTCCTCGGCTGGAGCTCCTTTGGAAGCTCGCCGAGGGCTTTCCTGCCCTTCGCCTTCCTCGTCCCCCTCCTAATCGGCGCTGTGATTGTTCTGGCCCTGCTGGCCGAGAAGCATGAAGAGGAGCCCTCCGGAAAAAGGACCTATCTCGTAATAAGGACCGCGATGAAGGTTGGCGACTCCTTCTCTCTGGACGTTCGCGAGATGAGCGAGAGAAGCGTTACCTTTGACCTCTCCGGCGGTTCACCCGTTCACCGGCCGGTTCTGCTGAAGGTTCCCTGGGAGGGTTCCCCACCCTCGGTAGTGGTCCTAATGAGCCCCTGGGAGAGGCAGACGCTTTCGCTCACGAGGGAGTGGAAAGAAGGGGAGAACGTATACGCCCTCTACACTACGTTCCGTGCTCCCAGCTCTCCAAATAGCGCTTTTGCTCCTCGGTAAGCTCCTCAATCTTTATTCCCATCGCGTTCAGCTTAATCCTCGCGACCATCTCGTCGATCTCCCTCGGCAGGACGTAGACCTTTGGCTCAAGCCTCTCGTGGTTCTCCTTGATGTACTGCGCCGCCTTCGCCTGAAGGGCGAAGCTCATGTCCATAATCTCGGCCGGATGACCGTCGGCCGCCGCTAAATTGACCAGCCTTCCATCTGCCAAGAGGTAGAGCCTTCTGCCATCCTTAAGCTTGTACTCCCTGATGTTGGGCCTCGGCTCGCTTATCTCGACGGCGAGCTCCTCAAGGTCGGGCTTCCATATCTCAACGTCGAAGTGGCCGGCGTTGGCGAGTATTACCCCGTCCTTCATGAGCTCGAAGTGCTCCCTGCGAATGCACTTGATGTTGCCCGTCGAGGTGACGAAGATGTCGCCTACCTTTGCCGCTTCCTTCATGTCCATAACGAGGAAGCCGTCCATTCTGGCTTCCAAAGCCCTAATCGGGTCAACCTCGACGACTATAACCGTGGCGCCGAGACCCCTTGCCCTCATCGCTATTCCCCTTCCGCACCAGCCGTAGCCGACAACGACGACGTTCTTTCCGGCGACGAGCAGGTTGGTGGTCCTTATTATGCCGTCCCACGTGGACTGGCCGGTTCCGTAGCGGTTGTCAAAGAGGTATTTGGTATAGCTGTCGTTCACCGCTATGATTGGGAACCTCAGAACCCCGTCCTTCTCCATCGCGCGGAGCCGTATTACCCCTGTCGTTGTTTCCTCGCTCGCGCCCCAGATTTCGTCTATCAGCTCCTGCCTCTCGCGGTGAACGGTGCTTATCATGTCCGCGCCATCATCGATTATGATGTTTGGCCTTATGTCCAGAGCCCTGTGCATGTTCTCGTAGTACTCCTCCCTGCTCTCTCCCCTGATGGCATAGACCTTGACGCCGGCCTTGGCTAAGGCCGCGACGACATCATCCTGTGTGCTCAGCGGGTTGCTGGCGGCGGCGGAAACCTCTGCTCCCCCTGCCTTGAGAGTCAGGAGCAGGAAGGCCGTCTTCATCTCGAGGTGAAGTGTTGCGGCAATTCTTACCCCTTTGAAGGGCTTCTCCCTCTCGAAATCCTTTCTTATAGTCTGGAGAACGGGCATGAAGCGCGAGACCCAGTCAATCTTCTTCTCCCCGCTCGGGGCCAGGCCTATGTCCTTGACGCAGTAATCCTTCGTGCAGTCCATAGCCACCACCGGCCGTTGTTGGGGAAATCTCTTAAAAAGCCTGTCCAAGGCGAAAAGTTTATTGGGTTAGGGAAACCTAATCAAGGCATGCCCTCCGATTACCCTCACGTTAGAAGGGTCCAGCCGAACCTCTACAAGATTAAGGCCGGAAAGCTCTCGGCGTTTTCCTACCTCATAACGGCGGACATCAACGTTCTCATTGACACGGCTTTAATGAGCGACTATCCGAGGCTTGAGGAGGCCCTGCTCGAGCTGGGACTGAGGCCGGACGACATCGATTTGGTGCTCAACACCCACGAGCACTGCGACCACGTCGGGGGAAACCTCTACCTGCAGGACGTTGCTATCATAGGGGCCTACAAATACTCGGCGGTTAAGATACGCTACGGTGACGACGAAGTTATGCGCTGCAGGTATCACGGGCAGTCCTTTCCGGGCAGTAAGGTTCACCTGTGGCTCAACAACGCAGACGTTGTTGATGCGGGCTCGTGGATTCTCAAGGTAATCCACACCCCGGGCCACACCTCTGGAAGCATGTGCCTCTACGAACCGAGGAGAAGAATCCTGTTCTCAGGGGATACCCTCTTCGCCAGCGGAACGGTTTCGAACATCTACGACTCCGGCAGTCTCGGGGAGTACTTCAATTCTCTGAGAATACTCAAAACCCTCAAGATAGACCTTCTCCTCCCCGGTCACGGCTGGGAGTCGAGGAACGTGGAAAGGGACATAGAGCTTACGATAGGCAAGGTCATTGAGAGGTTCCCCAACAAGAAGTACCTCCTGGGCATTCTTAGGGACAACGTTTAAATCCTGTGTGTGGACTTCCTATGGGTGTTCCCATGATAGTTGACCTATCCCTTCCCCTCTCGGAGAGAACCCCCGTGTACCCCGGGGACCCGGGTGTTAAGGTTCGACCATGGGCACTTATCGAGCGCGACGGCTACTACATGAACGCCCTCAAGCTCGGTGAGCACTCCGGGACGCACGTCGATGCTCCGGCTCACTTCATCCCCGGTGGGAAAACGATAGATGAGATGCCCCTTGAGAAGTTCATCGGCGAAGCCTTCGTGGTGGACCTTCGGAGCGGGGAGGGGATGATAGAACTCGAAGAGCTTCCGGATTCGGGCTACTACGGTAGAATAGTTCTCCTCCTGACGGGCGGCAGGGAGCTTTCTCCGGAGGCGGCGCTTTTCTTAGTTGCCGAGGGGGTAAAGGCCGTTGGAACCGATGCCATGAGCATAGGCGACGAGAACGTTCACACGATTCTTCTGAGTGCAGAGGTTCCGGTCTTCGAAAGCCTCGTTAACCTTGAGAGACTGCTCGGTCTGACCTTCACCTTCGTGGCGTTTCCCCTGAAAATCGAGGGAGGCTCCGGAAGTCCCGTCAGAGCCGTCGCAATCGTCGAATAAAAACCCCGACACATCGTTTCACAACGATTTCTGCAGTTTGTGGTGCTTCCTTTTTGAGAAAATTGGGATATAAAAGCCGCTGGAACGTAGGGGAACGGTTAGGGCCTTCTTTGACCGATGGGGGAACGATGGGAACGGAAGGAACAGCTTCTTTTTTTGAAAACTCCGACATTAGGGTATGATTTCGTGAAAAAAGGTTAAATAGGGCTTTTTCACTATTAGATACTGGTGATGAGCCATGATGGGTAAGAAGTTGATGGCAGTCCTGTTCGGACTGCTCATGCTGGCGATGCCGCTGGCAGTTGGTCAAGTCAGTGCAGCGTCCACCACGACAGTAATTCTCGTCAGCGACAACGCCGCCGACAAAGCAATAGCCGAATACCTCGCCAACATAACCGGAGCCGTCGTTGTAACAACGACGTGGGGAACCTACGACCCCAACGTTACAGCTGAAATACTGAGCTACGCGCCGAGCCAGGTGATAATCATAGGCGGTCCAGATGCGGTCGTTGAGGAGTACGTTACCGACCTTGAGAGCTACAACATAACCGTCTACCGCTGGTGGGGGGCCAACAGGTACGAGACTGACCTGGCCGTTATCGGGAACGCCAGCAAGGTGCTTGGGATAAAGTTCAACTCGAGCGTTGTTGTCGCGGGCAACGACAGCCTCGCGATTCAGATGGCCCTTCAGCTGGCCGTCCAGAACAAGGCGGCCATAATCTACGTCAACTCGACGACCAACGTGAGCAGGATAATGAAGGAGCTTGGGGTTAAAGAGATGGTCATGGTTCAGAGCAGGGTCTCGGAGAAGCTCATGAGGAAGGTTGCCGAGCAGGTCAGGGAGTGCAACTGCACGGCCAAGGAAGTTACCGCCAACGTCACGAAGGAGCAGGTTGAGAGGGTCATGGAGCACGTCCGCGAGAGGCTCATGGCCCTTGAGGAGATTGCCAACATGACGAACTCAACCGCGCTCAAGGAGCAGGTCAGGGAGATGGTGAAGCTCATGGAGCAGGTTAACCAGAGCCTCCAGAGCGGCAACTACACCATGGCGTACCAGCTCGCCCTCAAGCTCCAGGTCATGACGGAGTTCGCCCTCAAAGACGCCCACATGGAGTTCATGAAGTGCATGGAGAGGAACGAGGCCTTCAAGTTTGAGATTGAGCTTCAGAAGATAGAGGCCCAGATTCAGGTGCTCGAGAAAGCTGGAGTTAACGTCTCAACGGTTACACCGCTCCTCGAGCAGCTGAAAACGGCAATCCAGAACGGAAACTACAGGGAAGCCAAGTTCCTCCTGAAGGAGATTAAGAAGCTCATTCACGAGCTTTACAGGAACGACATGGACACCATAAGGGAGCACGGTTCGAAGAAGGACAGGCACTGATGAAATAAGGTGAGCTGAAATAAGGGGCTTTAATCGGCCCTTCTCTTCTCCTTTTTCTCCCGCAGGTATGGATACCTCATTATGTGGCCGCAGTTCAGGCACTTGATGACGACGTGGGGGTACGGCCTGCTCCTAAGTCTAACGCGCGCGTTCTTTCCGGGAACGAGGAAGGAATGGCACCTCTTGCAGTAGCGGCGCTTCCATTTCCTCGGAAGTCTAATCTTGGCCTTCTGCTGGACGGCAAGGGCTATCTCAACGTACCTGTTTGCAAGTTCCGGGCTGTACGGAAACACCCTCTCCGCCAGAGTGAACAGGGTCTCGACCCGCTCCCTCGCAACCCTCTTCTTCTCCCCCTGCTCCTTCTTCCTCGTTCTCCTTCCCAACTTCACCACCTTATCAGCTTCAGCCTGCCCGGAGAAGGCTCGTAAATGTAGCCCTCTCTGATAAGCTCCCCGATAATCCTTGATGCATGCCCCTCGGTAAAGCCGTATTCGACCAGCGTTTTCTTAAACTCTTCCTTCGAAACCGAGCCATCAATGGACGTTGACTCGAGGTCCGAGAAAATCCTGAGTGAAATCTCCGCGAGTCTGCTCGTTCCAACGTAGCGCTCGTATTCCTTCAGGAGTCTGACCTTCTCATCCCCTGGAAGCTCGTTTATCCAGGTGTCGACGATTTCCTGATAAACGCCGAGGAGGTCGCTTATGAGTCCCCTCTTCAGTTTTCCCTCAAACCTCGCCATGGAGCCGAGAAGCCTCGCACCCAGTCTGTAGCGCAAGTTGATGTTGAAGACTTTACCGGAAATCGTTAGTGCATCGAAAAGCTCCCCGTGTTCAAGTCTGTTTCTCATAACGAAGGCCTCAAACCTATTTCTGTAGTCCTCCATTTCGAGCAGATTCAGGACGCTGAGCCTCTCCATCGCGGTGAAAACCGTCGCAATTACGTTGGGCATAAGCCTCTCAAGCTCGGGGTTCCTCTCGTAGCCGACCTCCTCCGTGAGCACGAAGGGCGTTTCCGAGAGTGCCGCCGCCTCGTCTCCAGGGTTCATTCTAAGCCGGGGGGTCATGAAGCTGGCCCTCTTTTCCTCGAAGTGGCCCAGCGCCCACTTGGGAACCGGAACTTCCCTTCCGAGAATTGAACGGTTGTAGGGTACGTAGTACGAGAGGTCAGCGGTTGAGGGTTTGGAGAACTTAAAATCAAGCCCGAGGAAATCGTCTTCCGCTTCGCTCCACTTCTCCCTCCTCAGCTTGACCTCCCAGGGCAGCAGGGAGTGGATGTATTTGAGGGCTTCCCACATTGAGAGAACGGCCCTCTTCTTCGAGAGGCCTGCGAAGGTGGAGAACGCAACTCCCCCCTGCCAGTACTCCGCCCCGAGCACAAGGGGGGCGTTCAGAAGCGTGTATATGACCGCCCGCTCGACCTCGTAGTTCGCGTAGACTGTTTTCTCGATGAGGTCTTCAAGCTCACACCTGCTCAGGGCAAGCTCGGCGTACTGCTTCCAGTACTCGGAGTATCTCTCGGGCTGAATCTCCCTCACCCTGAGGAGCCTGAGGTTCCCGAAGGGGTACACATCCAGGATTCCCCTTGCCACGACGTATTCCCCGGGATGAAGTTTCCCGACCTTGGTGTTCTCGTCTATTCTGAGAACCAGGTAGGCCCTGAGCTTCTTCGCTTTTCCGATTTCCGAGGGTGCAACCGGGGAGAGAATGTAGTAGAGGGCGTCTTCCGGCGCGTTTGGGGGTTTTCTGAGGAGGACAAAACCCCTAACCTCGACCTCTTCACCGTTGGGCTTTCTCTGAACCTCCATCAGGAAGTCCTTTACCCTCTTCTCGGGCGTCAGGGCCTCTCTGTATCCCCCAAGCCTGAGGAGTTCCATCAGCTCTTCCATCGGCACACCATACACCGCAAACTTTATAAAGTCATCCCGGAGACTAACTACCGGCACGGCGGCCATAGCGGCGGGGTTACACCCGGTCTCGTTTCGACCCCGGAAGTTAAGCCCGCCAGCGTTCCCGGGTGTACTGCCCTCCGGGAGGGGGCGGGAAACCGGGAACGCCGCCGGCCACTAACTTTCTCTCGTAATCACCTACACAAAAGCTATTTAAGATTCCGCGGGCTATTTTTTACGGTCGGTAGTTATGCTCAAGAAGTCCCAGAAGGACAGGTTGACATGGGATTACATAAAGTCCCGTCACTCCGAGATTATAGGGGAACTTCGAACTCTGCGGAACTGGAACGAGGTCAAGTCCACGATTCCGGAATCGGAGAACCTCGGTGATTACTCCCTTCTGGCCCTTGAATCCGTCGCGGCCGTGATTCGGGAGCTTAGACTTGAAACGTCAAGGCTTGGCGAGAGAATTGAACTTCTGAGCAGGAAGCTTGAGGACCTCGGGACGTCCCACAGGGAGCTGAGCTACTCAACTGAAAAGAAGTTCAGGGAGCTTGAGAACAGAATTGCGGAGCTTGAGCAGAGAACCCTCTTTCTTAACAGTCTTGAATACGTCGTTCCGCGTATAAACGAACTTGAGGAGAAGCTTGAGAGGCTACCGGCTCAGCTGTTTGCCCGCCTTGAGGAGAGCTACGGAAAGAAAACGGAGGACGTTATCCGCTCCCTCGTTGAGGAGAGGATTGAGGCACTCAAAGAGGAGCTGAAGCGCGACGTTCTCGGGGTAAGCGTTGAGCTTGCCAGGGCCTTGAGGGAGTTGCAGGAACACTACGAGGAACTCGTCAGGGAAAACGTTGAACTCAAAAGGAAAGCCAGAGAAAACGATGTTCTCAAAAGAAAGCTTTCAGAGAAGGAAAAAGAGGTAGAATCACTGAGGAAGAGGCTCTCTTCCCTCCAAGAGGTTGCGGAGAGGGTGGAGTCGCTCAGCGAGAAGATGAAGAGGTATGAGACCGCCTTAAAGACCCTCAGGGAGGTTGAGGCCCAGCTCAGGGAACTCACAGGGGAGTCAAACGTGTTCAGCGCCATTGAGGCCATTAAAAGGCAGTTCGTTCCAAAGTCAAAGCTTGAGAGGGCCGTAAACGAGATTAAGGGAATGCTTGCGGAGGTGGAATCCCTCAGGGAGGAAAACGCCAAGCTGAGGGCCGAGAACGAGAAGCTCAGGGAGACGCTCAAGGCGCTTCTTGGGGAGTCATCCCTCCCTGAGGAGGAGCTTTGAAAGTCCCTCATCGACCTTCTTCTTCACGAGTTCGCTCTGTTCGCCTTCCATCTCCTTCAGCTTTGAGATAACGATTTTCCTCAATTTATCATTGGTTTCCGATATTGCAACAAGCGTTTCAACGGTGCTGGCCCTCACAACTTCGTCCCTGTCGTGGAGCAGGGCAAAGAGCTTGGGCAGAAACGGGGTAACGTACCTCAGTCCGTTTTCGCTCAGGGCGGAGATGAAGTTCAGGGCGGCGAGCTTATCGGCCGGGTCCTTCGAGATTAGCATGAAGCTCAGGTCTTTGAAGACGTTTCCGAGAAGCTCTGGCTTCACCCTCATAATCTCCTCAAGGACGTAGATTGAGTTGACCTTTATTTTGGGGTCCCCAATGCGGTAGTTGGCGAATATCACCGGGACTATCCTCGACACGCTCTCGGGTGTCAGCTCCGCGAGAACTCCAAAGGCCTTTGCTATCTCCTGAGTCAGCGGCACTGCCTCGCTTTTTCTGAGCATGACCATGAGCTTCGTCAGCAGTGAGTCGTAAAGCTCCGGGAACTCCCTTATCACTTCGGTTACAACCCTGAGGGCGTTTTTCTGGACAGTCCACAGGTCGTCGTCGAGCAGTTTGATGACCTCCTTGAAAACTTCCCTGTTCGCCGTTGCCATGGCGACAATCTCCTGGAGCTTCTCTCCGGTAGCGAGGGCTTCCCTGAGGTCCATCTCGTCCATTGAACCACCTTGAATTTTTACTGCAAAGATTTATATAAGCTTTTCACCACTCACTCGTGGGATGGGCTATGAAACGGCGCGTTTCAGTTGTGGCCATTGCGGTTCTCTCGCTTCTGGTTCTCGGTGCCGTCAGCGCCGCTGAGAACCCCGTTCTGTGGAAGGGGAGTGTATGCAGCGACGTAACATATCAGAAGAGCATAGAGGCCGTTGCAATCACAAACAGCACGGTTTACGCCGCGTGTTCATACAGGCAGGTTGTGAACTCGGGGAAGGTTATAGCCATATACTACCTCGGCAGGCTAGCGGCCTTCGACCTGAACGGAACGCGCCTGTGGAACGAGTCTTCCGGCTACGTTGTCAAGGTCATTCCAGTGGGCGGAGAGGTTCTCGTGGGAAGCCTCGCGGGCGTTCTCCTCTTCGGCAACAACGGGAGCATAGTTGCCCAAGCGGACACAACGAACAAGCTCTACGACTTCGTCGTCTCGGGGAACAGGGTTTACGCCGTTGACGGCGACTTCTATCCCGGAAACGGCTCCTATACCTTCGTGGGACACGTTTACGCCGGGACCTTTAACTCCTCCAACGTCAGCTTCAACCTCTGGGAGCTTAACGTAAGCGACATGCTCACGAGAGTTCGCGTTGGAAAGGGCGTTATATACGCCTCCTCAGGCTTCCCCTCCGGTTACGCAGGCCCCGTCCAGTTCGGGGCACTCTACGGGATATCACCCGAAGGGAAGCTCCTCTGGAAGGTTGAGGTTGGGCACTGGGTTAGGGACCTGGAAGTCTGGGACGGAAACGCGGTTTTCGGAACGGGGTTCGGTAAAGGAAGCGGCAACCTCTACGTTGTGTCTCCCGGTGGACGCGTACTGCTCAATGAAAGCGCTTTCTACGTTGAAGACATTGTAATCGAAGGGAACACAGCGTACGTGAGCGGGTACAACGGGAAGAACGGAACCGTCGAGGCCGTCGAGCTTCCCTCCGGTAAGGTCAAGTGGAAAACCCTCCTCCCGTACCGTGCTAAAGTTCTCTACTACGCCGACGGTCTCCTCCTGGCGGGTGTTGGGGAGTTCGAAAAGAAGTCTGAAAACGGAACCACCTACGTTTACAGCGTCGGCTCGCTTTACGTCCTCGACCCCGATACCGGCAAGGTCATCGGCCAGGTTCCGAACACTGGCTACGTGAGGAGCATCTCCGCCTTCGGCAACAGGGCCGTCTTCGGAACCGCAAGCTCAACGTTCTACGTGATTGACCTCAACGCCTTCAAGAGCGGGGAGAACAGAAAAATCTGCGGTCCGGGTCTGGTTGTCCTCCTCGCGGTGCTCCTCACATTGATACTAACCCGTATTCGATGAGTTTGTTCACTATTTTTCTCCCCTCCCTTGTCAGCTCAACGACCTTTCTTATCATGACTATCTTCAGAAGCCCCCTGTCAATCATCTTGTCGTATATCTCCTCAAGCTCCCTCTCGCTTATCCCCAGGAACTGGTGTATCTCAAGGGGGTTAAGCCCCGAGTAAAGCGCCATGAGAATCTGCTTTTCAATCTCGTCGAGGCTCTGCAGTTCCTTGAGTTCCTTCTCCACGAACTCCTTGAACTCGGCCTCCAGCTCGGGAAACTCCTTTGAGAGCTTTATTATGAATTCGAAGTAGCTGGGAACGTATTTCATGAGGTATCGAAGGACGTAGAGCCTTGTTCTCTTCTCCGGTATGTAGAGGTAGGACGTAACGGTCTCGCTGATGTGGAAGTGTTTGATTTTCCACGCTATGACCTTCTGACCGTTCAGCTCGACCTCCTCCAAGTCCATGTCTTCGACGTCCGAGAATATCGGCACCGGCTTCATGTTCCTGTCGAGGACGACGATGTTGCGCTCCTTTTTTCCGGTCTTGGCAGAAGTTACGGAGATTATCCGTAGGGAGCCGTCCTCCCACTTGGAATCAAGGTTCAGGGCGCCCCCCTTAATTCTCGCCAGCTGTATCTTCACGCTCTTCCCGTTGATTAGGGTCTCGAATATTGTATGCACGAACTCGCTGAACTTCTTTTCATCGTAGATTAGCAGGTTGTTTCCTATGGTCAGGATAACCGTCAGCTCGCCCCTGTTGGGAATGTAGAACTTCATCCCGAAGTGCTCCCTCTCGGGGTTCAGTTTGTGGGTGTCCGGAACTTTAATTGAGATGTCCGTGAGGGTGGAAAACGGAAAGCTGTCCTCCCCAACTATCTCACCCATCTTGAGGTACTTGAGGACGAGTCTGTCGTGCAGGATAACCCCTATCGCGTCCCTCCAGTTTACCCTGCCCGAGCCTTTCCACGAAGACACCACCGCCGCTTTCACCCTCGTCTCCGTTACGGCCATCTGGCCCACCTGCCTCAGCTCAGCGACTGACACTCTTCGAGTTGTTTCTCAAGCCTTTTAACCTTCTCCCTGAGCCTCTCGCATTCCTGCTGGAGTCTGACCTCGAGGGGCGTTATCGCGGGGTTGTCTCCGCGTGAAGCAATCATCTCATCGAGCAGAGCCACCGCACCGTTTATGCTGTTTGTAATCTTAATCAGAGCCTCCTCGGGCGGCAGTGTAATCGTCTTTCCGTCCTTCCCCTTTGCAACGATTGGAAGCTTTGTCTTCGCCACGTATCCTATCATCTGGTTCAGCTTGTCCCGGTCCCTCTGGCTTGGAAACCGGGCGAGCCACAGCCTCTTGAACTCCTCAAGTTCACTGAGAACCTTTGAGAGGAAGGCGTTGTATTCGTCCTCGCTGACGTATCCGAGAGCGTAGCCCCTTGCTACGTCAAGGAGCAGGAGCAGCCGTTCCTTTTTGGTCTTGGCTTCGTCGAGAACCCGCTGAACCTTCACCTCTATTACTTCGCGGAGCCTTTTTACAAGCTCCTCCTCGTTCACTCCCTGGGTCTTCTCCCGCGTTTCAGTCCTCTCCTCGGGCTTTCCCTTCTGGTCCATCCCCTCGGCGGTCTTCTGTTCCCCGACGTACGCCTCCCTCAGGCTGTTCAGAACGGCCCTTGTGACGGCGTACGTGCCGATGAGGATTCCCCCAACAACGGCACCCGCGATGACGCCGAGGGTCGCCCACTCCATACCCTCACCCCCTCAGAGCCTGAACCGGCCGACCGCGTTCTTCAAGCGGGCGGCGATTCCCTCAACTTCCTTCGCCGTCTCCTCAAGCTCCTCCGTGACGATAGTCTGTTCCTCCACCGCCGAGCTGACCTTTTCCGCGGAAGACGCCATTTCCCTGGCGCTCTCCAAGAGGTCTTCAAGGGAGCGGAGGGTCTCCTCAACTTCCTTCTCGGTCCGAAGAACCTTCTCCCTCAGCTCTTCCATCGTCCCCCTCGTTCCCTGGAGCATGTCCGCTATCCTTGAGAGGTACCCTATGGTTTCCCTCAGGTCTTCGGCGCTTCTCCGCACGACCGAGGCTCCTTTCTCAGTGCTTCCCGCGGCTTTCTGGATTTCCCTCGTTATCTGTTCGACTATGTTTCTTATGTTGTCTGCGGCTTTTTTGCTTTCTTCTGCGAGTTTCCTGATTTCCTCGGCAACAACCGCAAAACCCTTACCAGCTTCCCCAGCACGAG